>CAZENC010000149.1:0-7360 GCA_964513115.1 uncultured Desulfobacteraceae bacterium
GGGCACTATTCAGTCTCATATGATTTTGCAGATCAAAGACGAATGGACTGGGATAAATTTGTACGGGGCTGGGAAGAGAGATGGATTCGAGAAGCCGGCTATTCTAAAATTATTCCACAGGCTATCAACGGTCTTCTAACCCAATGCGGTGTTGAGGTAAATGACCTGGCGAGGGTGATTTATTCACCCCTAAGCATGAGAGACCATATGGCTATGGCCAAGCTGTTGGGCCTGGAATCTGATCAGGTTCAGGCGCATTTGATTGAATCGGTGGGAAATACCGGATCAACCCATCCTCTGCTCATGCTGATCGGGGCTTTGGAGGAGGCCCAGCCCGGCGAAAAGGTCCTCGTAGCAAGCTTTGGGAGCGGCAGTGATGCGTTGCTGTTTGAGGTGACGGATGAGATAAGGAGATTCAAGTCAAGGAACAAACTGAAAAGCAATCTTGATTATAAAGGTGAACTTGAAAACTATACAAAATATCTCTCCTTTAAGGGTATGCTGCCAAAGGAGATAGGAATACGAGGTGAAGAGGTTGCCCCAACCAGCCTTTCACTTTCGTGGAGGGAACAGAATACGGTCTTGAGGCTTGTTGGCTCAAGATGCAAGGCCTGTGGCACGCCGCAATTTCCCAGGGACCTCGTGTGCATCAATCCTGAGTGTGGGGCCGTGGATCAAATGGAGGATTATCCCTTTTCGGATAAAACCGGAGTCCTTTTTACCTACACTGCGGATCACTTAGCCTATTCGGAAGATCCCCCGGCCCTTTACGGCATAGTGGATTTTGAAGGGGGAGGGAGATACTGGTTTGATATAACAGATTGCCGGCTGGAATCACTGGAGGTCGGGAAACCCCTGCAGATGACTTTCAGGAGAAGATATCTTGATGAAGGTCGCAGTGTGGCAGGCTATTTCTGGAAGGCAATGCCATTCAAGGGTTGATGTTTCTCGCGGAAAGAGAACTGAGGATGAAATTGGAATTTCCGCAACAATATTTTCAAAAAGCATAAAAAGTTCAAAAGGGAGAAGTAACGATGGCGGAAGGCATAAAGAATAAGGTGGCAATTATCGGCATGGGTTGTACCAGGTTTGGGGAACATTGGGATAGGAGCGCTGAATCCTTAGCCGTTGAGGCCTTCGAGGAGGCAATAGATGATGCAGGGATTGAAAAAAAAGACATTGATGCGGCCTGGCTTTCTACCTGTTTTGATGAGGGTAATGTGGGGAAAAGCGCCATACCTCTTGCCGCAGCCCTAAAACTGCCGTATTTACCTATAACGAGAGTAGAAAACTTGTGTGCTAGCGGCACCGATGCTGTCAGAGGTGCCTGTTATGCCGTAGCATCAGGGGCCTGCGACATAGCCCTGGCAGTAGGTGTCGAAAAGCTGAAGGATATCGGCTACGGCGGGCTGCCCGATTTCAGCCAGCTCCGGGGTATATATAATCGGCAGATATTTCCGAACCAGACTGCTCCCGGCCAGTTCGCCATGCTGGCCAACAAATATTTCAATCGATACGGCCTCACCCGGGAGGAAGGCAAAAGGACCATCGCAAAGATTTCCGCGAAGAGTCATGCAAACGGCGCATTGAATCCCAAAGCACATCTCAGGAGGAAGGTCGATGTGGAGACCATTATGAATGCGCCAATGATTGCCGATCCTCTAGGTTTGTTCGATTGCTGTGGCGTGACCGAGGGTGCCGCGGCCGCTATTGTAGTACGGGCAGACAAGGCCAAGGACTTCCGTCCGGATCCTCTTTATGTCAAGGCTCTTCAAATAGCTGTCAGTCCCGAAGAAGAGTACAGATTTCAGGAATGGGATGGGACTCATGTAGAGCCCACTTATCGTTGCGGCATGAGGGCATACGAAGAGGCCGGCATTAAGAACCCCAGAGAAGAGCTCAGCATGATGGAGGTGCACGATTGTTTTTCCATCACCGAATTGGTCACATATGAGGACTTGCAGATTTCACCAAGGGGAAGGGCCAAAGAGGATATTGACGAGGGCTTTTTTGAGCTGGACGGAAAAATCCCGTGCCAGAGTGATGGCGGATTGAAGAGTTTCGGGCACCCCATCGGGGCTTCGGGTATAAGAATGATCTATGAGGTATACAAGCAGCTTCAGGGAAAATGCGGCGAAAGGCAGATAAAAGACCCACGGCTCGGCCTCACCCATAATCTCGGGGGGTTTCCGGCGAACTGTGTGATTGGGATGACAATCTGGGGGAATGAACCGTAGATATTAAAAATGATTTTTGGGCGGTTTTCTCATCAGTATGCATAGCAATTAATGACGCCATGTATGGAAACGCCCGATAAGGAAGGTGGCTGAGTCATGCAACCCAAGACATTAGATCCGGAAAAGATCAGAAATATCCTGATCGCAAACTGGATGACCCACGATGCCCTGTGGTATGGCGAGGTGGCATCAAGGTTCGGGATGACCGAGGCCAGTCCCATGAATCTCAAGGTGTGTAGAAAATTGGGAAGAATCGAGTTTGGTCGGTTAATTAAAATGGCCGAAGTATCACCCCCTCGGGATATGGTGGAATATAGGGGGATCTTCGAGTTAGGGAAGCAGGTCTTTTTCCCGGATTTCATGAGTGTTGAGATCCTATACCCTGAAAAAGACACACAGGTGTTTCAGGTTATTGACTGTTTTGCCCATAGGGGTATGGAAAAGGCGGGGCTTATTTCCGATTACGAGTGCGGGATATTTGAGCGGATCGAGGGATGGTTTGATGCCATGGGCCTGGAATACAAGCGGACTCCCGATCTCAGTCGCTGTCTGAAATTTAAGGGGGAACATTGTACGGTCACCGTCAAGTTTAAATTTGAGTGAGCCTGCAAACTCCCTTTAGCCCTGTGATCTAAACCGTATATAATAGGCTGTGGCGCAAAGCGGATTTTTTTCTGAAGATGCGACCTTTCGAAGAGCTCCATACTTGGGGGCTCGGCATGGCACTCTTCTCCAGTCCGAAGAGTCCCAGCTTCTTATGGGGAATAGAGGATACAGAGAAAAACAAAAACAATCTCACACAGAGATCACAAAGAACACAGAGAAAAGCATAGACACGATCTACAGGATTAAAAGGATTTTACAGGTATAAAGGCTGTTTCAAAGACATCACAAAGTGATGCTCCGGATGCTATTTCATCCGGGCCTATGAGGAGGAGTCATCGTGAATAAAAACAAGTTTGCTTGTTTTTACTTCCGACGATCCTCCCCATATATCTTTGAAACGTTATCCTTCAAAAAATTCCCGAAAATCATGTTTATCCTGTCTAATAAAAGCCGAGGGCTCATCCGCCGGAGGCGGGCAAGCTTAGCCGAGCATGGAGGACATAGCGAAAAAATATGTATCTCACAGCCGCCTTTCCGTCCTTTGCCTAAAGGCTACGGTGGACAGGCGCATAAAGCTATGGCGAGCCAGGGATTACACGGAGAACGCAGAGAAGAAATGGTTGTTTTAATGAATCAAAGAGAACTCTGCGTACTCTGCGGGCTCGAGCGAACGTCCGCCATCGCCAAGGCTATGGCAGGGCAGTCAGTGAGCGGGCGTGAAACAAATTTCGCCGTCGATAAGTCATAAAAAAGACTAGGCCGAGAAGCCCGGAACCGAAGAAAAGGTTTCAAAACCATGCTGCCTATACTGGGAATTCTTTATTGATATTTTTCCCTTAAGAAGGGAAATAATGTGAAAGGAGAATAAGCCATGCTGCAAGATATACTTTTGACCGATGAAGAGAGGGCATTAAAACAGGAGGTCAGGGATTTTGTAAAAAACGAGGTGTCCCATGAGCTGGTAAAAAAAATGGACCGGGATGAAATCACCTATCCCAGGGAATTTGTCCAGGCATTAGGGGCACGCAATCTTTTGGGTTTGAGATTTTCACCGGAATACGGTGGCCGGGGATTGCCCTGGACCGGCGAGATAGCGGCCCTGGAAGAAATAGGGGTCCTGGGCATGGCACTCTCATGTGCCTTTGCCATGCCATCCATTGTGGGTGAGGCGCTTCATACTTTCGGTTCTGAAGAGTTAAAGGAAAAGTTCCTGGTTCCCATGCTAAAGGGTGAGCTTGTTTCTGCCGAGGCACTGACCGAGCCGCGTGGCGGATCAGACTTTTTCGGCGCCACAACAGTCGCGGAATTGGAAGGTGATTATTTCATGGTAAAGGGTCAGAAGCGTTTTGTTGTGGCGGCGAGCGGTGCGGATTTCTTTGTCGTGTATTGCAAGACCAACCCGGAGGGCAAACCCCACGATCGTATCAGCCTCCTGCTTATCGAAGCGGAGCGGGAAGGTGTTGAGGCCAAGCACCTTTACAATCTTATGGGAACAAGGGGTGGCGGCACAGGTCGCCTTATTTTCAGGGACGTAAAGGTCCCTGCTTCCAACCTCATTGGCGAGCTAAATCAGGGTGCCCGGATTTTCAACTCCATGATGGTCCCGGAACGACTGACCTCCGGTGCCGGGGCATTAGGCCTGGCACGAGCCGCGCTTGAGGTTGCTACGCGTTACAGTAACCGGCGATATTCATTCGGGAGGAAAATCCGCGATTACCAGGCCATAAATTTCAAGGTCGCGGACGCTATCACCCAGTTAGACGCTGCCCGGGCGATAACACATGCGGCCGGCAGGGCTGCGGATGCCCAACTTCCCTCGGCCCGCCGTCTGGTGAGTGAGGCAAAAAAGTTCGCCACCGATATGTGCTGGGATGTCTGCAACGAGTCAATGAGAATAGTGGGCGGCATTGGTTACACCAATGTTTTCCCCATTGAAAAGATAGTCAGGGATGCAAGGCTCGCTCAGATATGGACCGGCACAAACGAGATCATGAGTCTGCTTATCCAGCATGAGTATTACAAAGAGCTGCTAAACGACCCCAATCCGCCTCGGATGAACGAGGAAGATGCTGAAGAGGCCCACTTAGAGGATGAAAAAGTGTATGAAGATGATGAAATGTGGACAAAAGGATGGTGATTTGTTTTGGGGTTGCCCTGTTCATTTAAAAATGAACCTTGATATGATTTCCTTCATTATCTCCTGGGTGCCCCCGCCGATGGATAGAATCCTGTTGTCCCTGTAGAGTCTCTCCACCAGGTATTCCCGCATGTAGCCGAATCCACCATGTATCTGGACGGCATCGTATGTGACCTTATCACTGACCTCGCAGGAGAAATTTTTGGCCATTGAAATTTCCTTGATCTGGTTTTTCCCCGCATCTATTTTGGCTGCTACTCGATAGACAAATTCTTTGCTTGCCTCCACAAGGGTGGCCATATCGGCCAGCTTGTGACGGGTGACCTGGAAACCTGAAATAGGGCGGCCAAAGGCCTCTCTTTCGCGAGAATATTTCAATGATTCCTCAAGGGCCAACTGGGAGGTCATGTTTGCCATGACGGAAAGCTGCAGCCTCTCGTTCTGGAAATTCTGCATTATGCCGTAGAACCCCTGGCCTTCCCGGCCCAGAAGATTTTCAACAGGCACCTTGCATTCATCAAAAAATATCTGGGCCGTATCCGACGCCCACCATCCCATTTTCTTAAATTTTTCAGAAACCGAATAACCGGGAGTATCGGCCTCGATTACTAAAAAGCTGAGGCCTTTATGTCCTTCTCCGCCTGTTCTTACGGCGCAGGTCAATTGATTTGCCCTGGCACCGCTGGTGATAAACATCTTACTCCCGTTAACCACGTAATGATCATCTTTGCGAACGGCCCTGGTACGTATATTGGCCACGTCCGAGCCGGCATTCGGTTCCGTAACGGCGAGTGCGGATATTTTATCGCCCTTAAGGACAGGGGGGACAAAGCGAAATTTCTGCTCTTCCGTGCCTAAAGACAAAATCGGAGGAATGCTGATATCCAGTGAACCGAGACCTGCTACCACGCCTGCCGAACCGCATCTCATCAATTCCTCTGCCGAGGCTATCTTGACGAAGATATCTCCACCGGAGCCTCCGTAGGCCTCAGGGTAACCAATGCCGAGTATGCCCGCTTCACCTGCCTTAAGGTAGAGATCTCTGGGGAATTCACATTGCTCTTCCCACTCATCCACAAAAGGCTTGATCTCACGCTCAACAAATTTTCGCACGGTCTGGCGGACCATATTGTGGGTCTCACCAAAGTACTCCTGAAAACCGCTCATAATAATCCCGCCCGCTCTCCTTCGATTTCATTCAGGTTCGCTTGAGCCCGCAGAGATCACAGAGAAGAATTTAATAACTCTTGGTTCTCCGCGATCTCTGCCCGCCCCTTGGGTGTTGACCGGTAAGGGGGTGTGATTTAAAAGAAGTCTATTTATAAAGGAAAAAGTTGTTCCATCCGCTGGGCCAGCATGATGTCCCCACTGGCCTTGAGCTGACCGTTCATAAAGGCCTGCATGCCATTTATCTCCTTGTTCACCATTCCAAGCCATGTTTCACCGGACATGGTCAAGGTTACGGACGGCGATTCATGAGTGCCTTCCTGTACCTGGCAGGTCCCGTCTTTGATGATGACACTCCAATTTCCGCCGTCATCTCCGGTGATCTCATACTGGAAGACCACATCCAGTCCCTGGGCCGCACTGGGGTTGAAGGCCTCGGGCATCTTTGTAAATACCTCTTTGACATTTGTGAAAGCCATCTTGTCTCCTCCTTTTCGGTAACGCTTCCGTAAAAACACCATCTACTGTGTTGCGCTGCATCTTGCGTCACTGCGGCGTACTGCTTGTACGCCTTCCACCCTCCGTAGCAAGTCTACTGCGGAGGACGGGCGTTCCTCAAGACCTGCTTGCCAGCAGGCAAGTTTGCGCGTCTTGTATCCGGTGCTTTTCCGAAACCGTTCCGAGTTTTGGGTTTTTAAAAAACTCTACGCATCAAACAGCTGTTTTCTTTTGGGGAGGAATGACTACCGCTTCCCCTTCCGCAATGATTTCGTTCCGCTGATTTTTCCAGGTGAGTGCTAATCTCACCCATTGCTTTTTTTCAATTTTTTCTGTTACCCTCGCACTGGCGGTAATTGTGTCGCCAAAAAAGGTCGGGGCCTTGAACCGGCAGTTAATTTCCACGGCCACAGTGCCAAGGCCCGGTAGCTTTGTTCCCAGAACCGGGGCAATCAGGCTCTGGGGAAGGGCCCCGTGAGCGATCCTGGTCTTAAAGGGTGTTTGTTTGGCAAAGGCCTCATTCACATGCATAGGGTTGAAATCACCGCTGATACCGGCAAATAGATACACATCCGTTTCTGTGATTGTCTTGGAGAAACTGGCCTCTTCACCGATCTGTAACTCATCGTAGCTTTTTCCTAACTCAAAATCCATATCCCATCTCTCAGTTACGCCGATGTCATCGGAACCATTAACTATCATGCCTTTCGAGCAA
>CAZENC010000150.1:0-7342 GCA_964513115.1 uncultured Desulfobacteraceae bacterium
TTGATAGGCCTTCTTTTTCTGTTGTCATAATACTCTCCTTTCTGTCTTAAAGCAGGATTTTTTATTCGCCTTCGCCAAAATACCTTGCAGCTTGCTGCAGGGATGAACAGCGAGGTGACCCGCCGAAGCCTTGTGCGAAGGCGGGTTTGCTTCGGCGAATTCCGCCTAGATACCCCGTAGCTTGCTACGGGGAGCTTCATTATAATGGAAAAGATTAATACTGAATGTCCAAGAAAATTCAGGTTCAGGCTCATTTTTTTAAGAAGAGTTACAAATTGTTAGCCATATATTATATAATAACAAATGCAGTATCAATCAATTTTTTTTATCAATAAGCCCAGTTCACTATCGTGAACAATTAAATACAGAAAAAATCTTACCATAATTACCCCTTTTGTCAAGGGGAAACATATTTTTTATGTAGTATTTTCGTAAACATGTTATATCATTGTTGACATAAAGCGGTGTTTATACGAGCTCAATATAAAGTTTGGGACATCCCTATTGTTCACTATAATGAACAGCATGAAAATATTTCGTCTAAATATGCAGGGCATCACTTTGCAAAGCACCTAAGTATTTTCAAGTGTGGTTTCATCGGCTTTTATTGGGCTTCTATGCCAGGGAGACAGTTGATACAACAGGTCTCCAATGTTGAGCATTCTGCATCTTGGACAGAAACGCATATAATCATGAGTAAAGGTCTGGCCGATTTTATCCAATTGGGGGACAGGTGCAAAAAGCTCGCCGCACCTTTCGCATACGGCAAGTTCAACAGACCTTATTTCATACCTGGAAATGATCTGGAAAAATCTTCTCAGGCTTATTTCATGTCTCAATTCAGCTGCTTGTTCGGGGCATGTATTTACGCATGCCCCGCAGCAGATACATTGATAGTGGGAGTATGTAAAAATTCTCTGATTTGTTTTATCGCTTGACTCAATTGTGCCTGTTGGGCAACTTATTTCACATGCGGCACAACCAGTACACTTTCGGGTATTCATCCGGGTTCTACAGAACAGAAAAGCTGCCATAAGTATCATGGCTCCGCCACAGATTATGTGAATGTTCCACATGTTGTTTGAAAAGAAAGCAATTGAGTCGAGAGTTGCGTGGGTCAAAAAATATCCTGTCAAAAAAGGCAAAGCGGTTATAACAATAACGCAATAGTCCGTAACGGAGGAATTAGTACGAAGGTCTTTTGATACAATTCGTCTGATCAAAAAATACGCCGCAAGACCTAATACCAAAAGCGTCATCCAATCAATCCATTCATCCGGCAACGAAGTCCATGTCCATTCAAATCTGGATTCTTCCCACAGGGCGATATGCCCGATAAACCAGACTGGAACGAAAATAAGACATATATGGAATATATAACGCAATATTGCGTAAAAAGGTTTTCCGGCAATTGCCTTATGAAAAGGCAAAAAGAGACGACCAAAAGTGGCTGCACTGTAAAACAACCTGAAATCTCTATGCCTACCGCTTCTAATGATTGCGCAGAGAAAAAAGACAAGCCTGACAATTATAGCAGCAATAAACGTAAGAAATACAATCCATAAAAAAGGACCTTCCACAAAGGAATTGAAATCCATGTTGAATCGACCTCTCTTTTAACACTGAGGGTTCATTATTATGAACCGGGATTTCAATGTATGGTATCAGATTTTCCTTCTTTGTCAACGGGAAAGACAATTTTTTCTTAGTGTCAGGCAAGAAGCAAGCAAATGGTGGTGATCACCTCAGGACCTCCGTCAACGTTGGGACGATGACCTAAGCCAAGTGCCCGTTATCCCAGCGCAAGCGGGAATTTATGAAACAGCATTTTAAAAGTTCTTGCCGTTGATCATCAAGCAGGTGCAGTACTGCAATGCCGGTAATCGTAAAGGGATCGATACGGATACAATTTGATATTGACAAAGGACGCCAAATGGTTATAAAGTTTTAAAAACAGTTCATCATGGTGAACAAAGATGAAGAGATATGGCGCACCCTCGGTAAGAAAGGCTTTTGAAATTCTTAGAGCCCTTTCTTCATCCAAAAAGGGTTTAGGGGTAAGTGAAATAGCAAGGGACCTCAAAATGGCCAAGAGTACGGTTCACGGCATGACCTCCGCCTTGGAGGAGTTGGGAGCTGTTATGAGGGACCCTTATACAAAAAGGTACAGACTGGGCTTCACGCTTTTCGAACTAGGCAGATCGGCCTATTCCCAGATTGATCTAAAGACCCTGGCAAGACCCATTATGGAGGAACTGATGGAAGAGACACAGGCATCGGTTTTTCTGGGTATCTTAAACTGGGACCATGTGACCGTGTTGGATATTGTTGAATCAAGACAGGATCTTAAAATCACTGCCCCAATAGGTGCTACAATCCCTCTATTTGCCGGGGCAGTTGGAAAGGTCTTCTTGGCATCAATGGAAGAGGAGCAAACCGAAAAGATAATCAGATCAAAGGGGCTGACTCGGTTTACGGAAAATACCATCGTAGATCCGGAGTTGTATTATCAGGAGTTAAGGCTAGTTAGGAAAATAGGCTATGCCGTTGATGATGAGGAATATATCTTGGGTGTGAGGGCCGTAGCATCGCTGATATCAGGATTTGGTCGATTGATGTCGGCAATCTGGGTCGTTGGGTTTAAGGCAAGCCTGGACGAGAAAAGGATGAAGGCCCTTATCACGTTGACCAGAAAAGCGGCAAAGGACATTAGCCGCAGGATTCGAGAACAACCGCTAATTAACTTGAAAACAGGATTAGAGAAATAACAATGGAAATAAACGAAATTGAAATACTTTCAGTCGGTGTAGATGTGGGAACTTCAACAAGTCATTTAGTTTTTTCCAATATCTTATTGAAAAGAGATGAGCTGTCTGATTCACGTCGTTTTAAGATTCAGGAAAGAAACGTGATATATGAGGGAAGAATAATTAATACACCTTTATTGGATAATGATAGAATTGATATCGATAAATTAACTGATTTTTTGAAAGCAGAATATAAACGAGCAGGAATTGATCCTGCAGATATTCAAACAGGTGCAGTTATCGTAACAGGAGAGACTGCTAAGAAAGATAATGCAAGGCAAATAGTAGATGCCCTTTCAAATGATGCGGGAAAATTTGTCGCTGCAACGGCAGGACCAAATTTCGAAAGCCTAATCGCTGCAATGGGTTCAGGTGCAACAAATAGATCTAAAGACTACAATAAAACAATATTGTCTTGTGACATTGGTGGAGGAACAACCAACATTGCCATATCTAAAAATGGAGAGATTATTTCAACAAGTTGTATATCTGTAGGGGCTATTTTACTTGGCGTAAATGTTGAAGGAAAAATCTGGAGGATTGACGAACCTGCAAGAAAAGTTATGGACCATATTGGATTGAATTATGGAATTGGGGATCAAATCCCGAAGGAGGATACAGAAAGAATAGCAACGAGGTTTGCCGAGGTACTAATTGAAGTAATTACAGGCCCTGCAAGTTCTTCTTTGGCCAAGCAGTTAATGGTGACTAAGGACCTGGATTTTCCAGATAGAATCGATGAATATTCATTTTCGGGGGGGGTCGCAGAGTTTATATATGGGCGTAACGGCAATTACAACGATATAGGTCAGATCTTGGCCGATAAAATAAAATCTTTGACATTTAAGTTGGCTTCTCCGGTTATAGAGCCCGTAAACAAAATTAGAGCAACCGTCATTGGTGCAGGTGCATATTCACTCTCAATTTCTGGTTCTTCAGGATTTATGGATGACAAACTTACATTTCCTATAAAAAATGTTCCTGTAATTAGGGTGGATGTAGAAAGGTCAAAATTAAGTGTCGAACACGTTGTGTCACAGATAAATATTTCATTTCAAAGATTTGATCTAAAGGAAGGTGAAGAAATTGTAGCATTATACTTCAAGGATCCAGTTAGGGCCTCTTACCCAAAATTGGAATTATTTGCAAAATCCATTGAAGCAGCTCTTACCAATTCAATAGAAAATAAGATGCCAATTATTTTGATTTTTGAAAAGGATATCGCCTGCAGTGTGGGAAACGTGATCCGCCGGGAAACCGGTTTGAAAACAAATTTACTGTCACTGGATGAATTAATTCTGGAAGAAGGGGATTGGATTGATATCGGCGAACCATTAGTTTCCGGTCAAGTATTTCCCGTTACAGTAAAATCTCTGGTTTTCAACAGGAATTAAAAAGACACCTGTTAACAAATATTTTACTGAATTTTTGCAAACCATGCTCCTTGGGCGTGGTTTTTTTCTAAGGCCCAAGAACAGACTTATAGCATACATTTCACAGCCCTCGCACCTTGCGCCATGAGCCCCGCCTGCCGTCCGGCGGGCAGGCTTGGGCCTCAATATAAATACGGGCTCTTCAAATGTTTACAGACTGAATGATTTAAGTATGCAAATTTGCGATAAAAGGCACTAGTGGAATACCCCGATGGGGTGCTGAATATAGAGACTTGGCCTTTTGGGGTGGATTCTTTACTGGAAATTTTTTGTCCCTGGAACGGGTTAGCAAATACAGATTTCATCCGGAAAACGGTTGAATTTTTTCATTCCGTTTCCGGTAACCACAAAGACATTTTCAATCCCCACTACGCCTTCTCCGGGGAAGATAACTTTGGGCTCCAAGGCTATGACCATTCCATCGCCCAGGATGGTCGTGCTATTCCTTCCTATAATGGGCCACTCGTCAATTTCCAGACCCACGCCATGTGCCACAAAGGAGACCGGATCAGGGTATCCCATGAAACCATCAATGAGCCCTGCCTTTTCAGCGATTTGAATGGCCAGGTCGTAAAGTTCCCCCGCTCTCATGTCTGATTTGCCCTTCTGAGAAATGGTTTCCTGGACCTCCAGCATGGCGTCATGGGCCCGGTGAAATTTTTCCTTAAGGGTTCCTAAGGAAAAGATACGTGTCTGATCAGCAATATACCCGTCGACGTTTGAGGCATAGTCCACCATAATCGGTACATGCCGGGCTATCTTTCCTTTTCCCGCACCCTGGGAATAAAACGGGCCGAGCCCTTTACCCCCAGTAGGACCCATAGAGCTGCTCGGGACCGATGAGTTTTTCCCGGACATGATATGCCCGTAATAAATCGCACTGTTAAAAGTGCGGGCTCGAACCAGGCCCGGGTGACCCTTGGCCCTGTAAAACGCCTCCACTTTCAGTGCAAGATCAGTTTCCGTTTCAGCCTTTTCCAAAAATGAAGGGACCTGTTCATACATTTCATCTGCCATTTGCGCAGCCATTTTGACACGCGAGATCTCGTAGGTCGATTTGGTCATGCGGACCCTCCGGATCAAGGGGGAGATATCCACCATTTCCGTGTCCGGAAAGAGTTTTTCGTAGGTCAGATAAAGTTTTGCCGGCAGGATGTCCATCTCCAGTCCAAGCCTTTTGGGAAGCCTGCGTGTGTGCTTTTTGACGAGATTCGGGATATGGGAAAGACTTGGAAGTGGGACAATTGTCTTCACGGCAGAGACCTCTTTTGCACGAAGAATACTTTTTCGAACCATGAGCAGAGGCGTGTTTTCGAAAGACGGAACCCAGAGGTGTGCGTCCTGGTCGGTGCCGGACAGATAGTATACATCTACTGTCTGGACCAGGAGAGCACCATCAACCTGGTGTGCTGCCAGTTCTTCCCGGAATCTGTTTAATCTGTCGGTGATTTCGTTTTCTTTTTTTGGTAGGGCCATAAGCGATAAACCTCGCGGCAAACTCCTTGACTTCTCAAATAAAAAATCATTATATCAAAATCTTCAAGTCAGGCGTCAGATTCTGACGAGGATAGAGTATTAAGGAGAACAGGAAGATTCAAGGCCAAACTTACAGTTTTTATAATTTCAACATCAGGATGGATTATGGGAGACAATTCGGTAAGGACTCTTCAGGAAAAGATAAGAGGGCTGCTTTATAAGAGAAATGCCATTTTGCTGGCACATAATTACCAGCTACCAGAGGTCCAGGATGTCGCAGATCTATGCGGAGACTCCCTGGAACTTTCAATCAAGGCCTCAGAAACCGATGCAGAGGTGATTGTATTCTGCGGGGTCCATTTCATGGCTGAAACAGCGTCAATTCTCTGTCCAGACAAAAAAATCCTTCTTCCTGTCTCAAGCGCGGGATGTCCTATGGCGGATATGATTACGGCCGAGCAATTGAGAGAGAAAAAGAGGGAAATTCCGGATGCCGTGGTGATCAGCTATGTGAATACCACAGCAGAGGTAAAGGCTGAAAGCGATCTGTGCTGTACGTCGGCAAATGCGATCCAAGTGGCCAACTCTGTGGATAAGGCTCTTCCCATTTTAATGACCCCTGATAAAAATCTTGCAAGGTATACGAAAAGGCATACAGATAGGAAGATCAGTTACTGGGATGGATATTGCGTCTATCATAACAGCCTGACCGTTGAGCGGGTCAAAAAGGTCAAAAAGGCCTACCCTAATGCCGTTTTCTTGGCTCACCCGGAATGCCGGCCCGAGGTCCTTGAACTGGCCGAAGAGGCGATGAGCACCTCCGGTATGATTGCCTATGCCGCAGATTCGGACCAAAGGGAATTTATCATAGGTACGGAGACGGGAATCCTTCACCCCCTTTCAAAGGCAAATCCTGACAAGCATTTTATCCCGGCCGATCCAAACATGATCTGTACTGATATGAAAAAGACCGGCCTGAAGGAAGCCCTGCTGGCCCTTGAAAATCTGGAGCCTGAAGTAAAGGTTCCGGAGGAGATAAGGGTAAAGGCAAAAAACGCGGTGGACCGAATGCTGGCCGTTCGTGTGAGATGAACGAAAATTCAGAGTAGGATCTTTATTTAAAAACAAGGCCTGCAGAGCTTTGGGAAACGCACCCATGAATGAAACCCCTAAAAAAGTAAAAACCAGTCTTGAATACCTGAGAAAGCTTTTCATAATGCCCGACTCACCCGATAAGTTTATTGAGTTCGGCCATGATCTGCTTGAAATGATCCACGATTTTTTTCAGGAAAAAGGCGGAATACATAGCAGTATCACACTGCCTGAGCTCAGCAGGATTTTTGACCAGGCTGCTGTACCGGACAGACCCGTCCTAATCAAGGACGTGCTCTCGGAGATAAAAAACAAGGTAATCGGCCATTCGGTAAAGGTGGGCAACCCCTATTATATCGGGCATATGACGAGCGCTATTCCGTATTTTATGATTCTGCTCGAGATGATTATCGCCGCACTGAACCAAAATCAGGTAAAGATTGAAACTGCGAAGGCCTCAAGCTTTGTGGAAAGAGAACTGGTTGCATGGCTTCACCGCCTGGTTTTTAACAGAACAAACAAGTTTTACGAAAA
>CAZENC010000151.1:0-7333 GCA_964513115.1 uncultured Desulfobacteraceae bacterium
ACGGACATTGGTGGACGGATCCCAAAAACGAACAGACCTGCTACAACTGCTTCGGAACTCAGAATAGTGTAATCGTCATAGGTTGAACCTAAATGACCAATACTCAATGAAAAAGCGCATCGCCAGGATTTACATGTTCCTTCTGCTGATTGCGGCTTTGCCAACTTGGGCAAATGCCGTGGATTTAATTGGGGCAGGGGCAACGTTTCCCTATCCCCTATATTCCAAAATGTTTTACGTCTACTGGCACAATACAGGCATAAAAATAAATTACCAGGCCATTGGGTCAGGTGGCGGACAGAGGCAGCTTGTGAACAGAACTGTTGACTTTGGGGGTTCAGACGCCTTTATGAATGATGAGGCATTGGCCAAATCACCGGCGGAGATCCTTCACATCCCCACCTGTCTTGGGGCAGTAGTCGTCACGTATAACCTGCCTGGGGCTCCGCCGCTGAAGTTTACCCCGGACTTGATTACCGATATCTTCTTAGGGGAAATCACAAAGTGGAATGATCAAAGGATCGCGGAGATCAACCCAGAAGCGGACCTTCCTGACATGAACATCGTGGTTTTGTATCGTTCAGATGGAAGCGGGACCACATTCGTGTTCACAGACTACTTGAGCAAAGTGAGTGATCAGTGGAAAAGGAAGGTGGGCAGAGGTAAAGCCGTGAACTGGCCCGTGGGTTTGGGCTCAAAGGGAAACCCGGGCGTTGCAGGTGTGCTGAAGTATTTTCCGGGCGCCATAGGTTACTTAGAGCTTGGATATGCGCTTCTGAACCGAATGCCTGTCGCACTCTTACAGAACAAGGCAGGGCGATTCATAAAGGCGAGCCCCGTTTCTGCGAGCAATTCAGCCAATGTGCCTTTGCCGGCAGACACGAGGATATCCATCACCGATACGGATGCCCCCGAGGGCTATCCCATCAGCAGCTTTACCTGGGTCCTGGTCTTTAAAGAACAAGCCTATCGAGGGAGATCTGAGGACAAGGCAAAGGAGCTCTCAAAGGCACTCTGGTGGATGACACATGAAGGGCAGAAATTTACAGAGCCACTGCACTATGCACCGCTGCCTTTAGAAGCCATAAGAAAGACTGAAAAAGCCATAAATTCAATAACTTATAATGGAAACCCCATACCCAAATAAGATGGTGGTATCTCCAAAGCATTCAAGCCAGGGGGCGGAGTCCGCTTTTCAGAAAATCATTCTTATTGCCGCCCTGGCCCTCGTGGTCCTGCTTGTCGCTATCTTTCTGAGCATGCTATTTCACGCTTTGCCTTCACTAAAAGCCTTCGGTATCTTTTTCCCCTTCAGCAAAATATGGGACCCGGTCTCAGGCACATTTGGAGCGCTGCCTTTTCTTGTGGGAACGCTGCTCACATCATTTCTTGCGCTGCTAATCTCTCTGCCTTTCTCAATTGCCATCGCCATCTGTATCGGGGAATTCTTCAGAGAAGGTCTACTTTCTTCCTTTCTCAAAAATGTGACGGATCTGGTCGCTGGAATTCCTTCGATTATTTACGGGTTCTGGGCGCTGTTTGTGCTTGTCCCTATTGTCAGGAATTTTGAGATAAAACTTGGTATTTTCCCTTATGGGTTAGGTATTTTTACCGCCTCTCTCATTCTCTCGGTAATGATTATTCCATATTCTGCATCCATTGCGAGGGAGGTGATCGCCTTTGTCCCCACGGATATCAAAGAGGCCGCATACTCCCTCGGGGCAACCCGGCAAGAGGTTATAACCAAGGTCATTCTGCCCTATGCCCGCTCAGGCATAGCAACAGGCATCCTACTGGCCCTTGGAAGGGCCCTCGGGGAGACCATGGCTGTCACAATGGTCATAGGCAATTCGAATCGCATACCCCGCAGTCTATTCAGTCCCGCAAATACGATGGCCAGCGTGATTGCCAATGAATTTACCGAAGCCACTGGCAGGCTTTACCTTTCTTCTCTTATAGAGGTTGGTTTACTCCTCTTCTTAGTAACGTTGATAATCAACGTGATAGGAAGATACATGATTAAGAAAATGAGCATTGAGGTCTAAATGCATCGGCAAAACGTAACATTGAGAATAATAAAAGACAGGGCCTTTAAGGTCTTTGTAATACTTCTCGCCTTTTTGTCCATGCTGCCTCTTTTTCTCATTATTTTTTACATCATCAAAAGCGGCCTCTCCTCCTTGAACTGGGACTTTTTTTTAGAACTTCCAAAACCTGTGGGTGAAAAGGGGGGAGGGATTGCAAATGCTCTTATAGGGTCTTTCATTTTGGTTATCATCGCCAGTTTGCCATCCATTCTTTTAGGCATAGCAGCAGGTATATACCTTTCTGAGCACAAAGAGAGCAAACTTGCATATTGGGCTCGACTCGCAGTGGACGTCCTTCAGGGAACGCCTTCCATTGTCATAGGGATTATTGCGTACCTTTGGGTTGTGGTCCCAATGAGTGGATTCTCTGTACTGTCGGGCGGAATTGCCCTGGGCATCATGATGCTCCCCATGATCATAAAGACGACGGAGGAAACGCTCAACCTAATTCCGTATTCCCTAAAGGAGGCCTCATTGGCATTGGGGGTTCCATACTATAGGACCATATTGAGGGTCATCTTGCCTGCTGGGGTCAGCGGCATAATGACCGGGATACTAATAAGTATCGCGAGAGTCGCAGGGGAGACGGCACCTCTACTTTTCACCGCCTTTGGAAATGCCTTTATGAACTGGAATTTCATTAAGCCGGTTAATGCCTTACCTCTGCTTATTTACAACTATGCCACAAGTCCTTATCCTGAATGGCACCGGGTCGCCTGGGGTGCATCCTGTGTACTGGTGGGGCTTGTGTTAACTTTGAATCTGGTTGTGAGGATAGTGACGAGAAGATGGAGCGTCCAGTTCTGAAGACAGAGGGCCTCTCGGCCTACTATGGTGATAATCAGGTGGTTAAAAATGTAACCCTCTCCATTCCCGGCGAGATGGTAACGGCCGTTATGGGCCCATCCGGGTGCGGAAAATCGACCCTTGTAAGGTGTTTTAATCGGATGCACGAAATGGTACCTGGATCTAGGATCGAGGGAAAAATCTTCTTAAAAGAAGAAGATGTCTACGGCATGGATCCGATCACAGTAAGGACAAGGATAGGCATGGTCTTCCAGAGACCAAATCCCTTCCCCATGATGACCATATACGACAATGTGATAGCTGGATATAAGCTAAACGGGGTTAAGCTGAGGCGTTCTGAAAGCGACCAGATCCTAGAAGAGTCCTTAAAAAAAGCCGCTCTATGGGAGGAGGTCAAGGACCAGCTGAACAGAAGAGGGACATTCCTATCAGGTGGGCAACAACAAAGGCTCTGCATCGCCAGAGCCCTTGCAGTGGAACCCGATATCTTGCTTTTCGATGAACCCACATCCGCCCTTGACCCTAAGGCAACCGCCCATATTGAGGAACTCATGACAGATCTCAAGAAGACCGTGACCCTGATACTCGTGACGCACAACATCGCCCAAACAGGCAGGGTCTCAGACTTCATCGCCTTTTTGTACCTGGGAGAACTCATAGAATTCGGCCCAACAGACCAACTTCTAACAACCCCGAAGGATAAAAGGACGGAGGAGTTTTTGACCGGAAAGTTTGGATAGGAGAATACCGATGATAAAAGAAGGTCTCAAGGCACTGAGGGAGAAGCTGATAGAGAGTGCCTCTCTGGTCGAAGCTATGATCAAAAAGAGTGTCAGAGGACTCAAACAAAGGGATAAAAAGTTGTTATCAGAGATCATTGAGCGGGATGAGCCCAAAGAGAATGCGTTGGAAATTCATATAGATGAGGCCTGTATTCACCTCATTGCCCGCTATCAGCCACAGGCAAAAGACTTGAGGACCATCCTGATGATATTGAAAATGAACAACGATTTGGAGAGGATGGGAGACGAGGCTGTGAATATCTCTGAAAGTGCTCTGTTTTTGATAGACAAGCCGGAGGTGAAGCCTTTGATTGATATACCGAGGATGGCGGAAGAGGCTGCCAAGATGCTCACGGACAGCCTTAAGGCCTTAATCAATGAGGATGTTCAACTTGCTCACAATGTTTGCAAGCGGGATGATATTGTGGATGGGCTGAGAGATCAGATCTGCAGGGAGCTTATTACATTCATGATGGCCGATCCTACAGTTATCGAGCCATCTATGCGCCTCATCAGGATCTCCCGGAGCCTGGAAAGAATAGGTGACCTTTCCACAAACATCTGCGAGGATGTAATATATATGGCAGAAGGAAGGATGATAAAGCACGGGCAAATTGAAAGATAGTAAGATTAATTGGAGGTAAATATTTAACGGAACAGCCTTTGGTTCTGAGGGATTGGAAAGATTTCGCAACAAGGATCAGAAAACCAATTCAAGAAAGGAGGGAAAATTATGGCTATCACTCTACCAGAGCTGCCTTACCCAAAAAATGCTTTGGCGCCTTACATCAGTGAGAAGACGTTAGAGTTTCATCACGGCAAACATCACAGCACTTATGTAGCAAATGTAAATAAACTGATTGAAGGGACAGATTTGGCCAACGAGTCCCTGGAGAACATTATTAATAAGACCGCAGGTGACAGTGCCAATACAGGAATCTTCAATAATGCCGCTCAGGTCTGGAACCATACCTTCTACTGGAAGTCCATGGAACCCAATGGAGGGGGCCCGCCCTCTGGTCCAATTGCGGCAAAGATCAAGGCCGATTTTGGAAGCTATAAGAACTTCGCCGATCAGGTTCAAAATGCGGGTTTTACCCAGTTTGGTAGTGGCTGGGCATGGTTGATCCTGAAAGATGGTAAGCTGGAAATCATGAAGACATCCAATGCGGACACACCGATCGCCCATGGTCTAAAACCTATACTCACTGTGGACGTCTGGGAACATGCGTATTACCTGGATTATCAAAATAGAAGGGCTGATTACTTAGCCGCTTTTTTTGAAAATCTAATCAATTGGGACTTTGTGAATTCCTGCCTTGATTAGTCGTGTAAGAGAAGGGAGAAAATTTTCGGTTTGATGCGAGAGCATTAATTGTCCCGAAATTATGGAGGAGGAATTTCCATGAAACCTAAAATTATTTCGGTCCTGGTCTTGATCGTTTTGTTCTTGGTATTTCTCATACAAAATACTCAGGTCGTCACTTTACGGCTCTATTTTTGGAAAATATCCATGTCTCAAATTATCCTGATACCATTAGTTCTGATTTTAGGGTTCGCGCTTGGATATGGTATTGCCAAAATGGCTGGAAAAAATGGGAGCTCCAAGGGATCGAGGAAATTGTAACAGGGAAAGTGGGTGAAACGGAGTCACAAACCAGTAACAATGTGGGAGGCTATAGGACTCCAATGAGCTCGTTACCAGAGATTTTAATAACTTCAGCGGCACTTTTGACGCTACTGATCTACCATATTCATTTGGCCAATAAGGTTCGTAATGCTCCTCTGACGACCTCAATAGGCCTGACCGATCACTTGCGTCGTGAATGGGTCGAGGCGATTATGGAAGAGAAGCGGGACATTTTGGCAGTTCAGACGCTTCGGAACTGGGTGATGGCCTCCAGTTTCCTTGCATCAACCGCCATTTTGATTGGTCTTGGCATAATCGGTGTGACCTTTAGCACGGACAAAAGCGCTCAACTTTCACAGGCCCTCAACATGATGGGCAGCAAAAGCGAAACGGTTTGGTTAATTAAGCTGCTGTTACTGATCGTGATTTTTTTCTTTGCCTTTTTTAATTTCGCGCTATCCATACGCTATTACAACCACGCAAGCTTCGCGATCAATGTTCCTCCTTCAAAAGATCCCGTAGTCACCTACGATGCCATTGCAGAGATAATTAATCGGGGGACGACTCATTACACGCTGGGAATGCGAGGATACTATCTTGCCGTGCCTTTCACGCTTTGGTTATTTGGTCCCACCTGGATGTTAATAGGAGCCATCATATTGACCCTGATATTATACAGGCTCGACCGCACCGCTTAAAAATATTTAGCAATGGAAGCCAATATACACTTGTATTCATTGACTGACGATTCATGGTAAATCTATTGCAAAAAGGGAGCAGCCAACATGAGCCTAGAGTCCCTCATTGATACCTATGGCTATCTGGCCGTACTGGTTGGGACTTTTCTTGAGGGGGAGACTATCCTCGTCCTTGGGGGATTTGCCGCCCACAGAGGATATCTGCATCTGCCCTGGGTCATGCTGGCTGCCTTCATCGGTAGCCTTTTGGGGGATCAGCTCTTTTTTTTTCTTGGCCGCTGGCATAGTCAGGCTGTTCTGGCCAGGCGGCCGTCATGGAAAGTTAGGGTTGAAAAGGCTCAGAAACTGATTGACCGATTCAGGACCCCCTTCATCCTTGTATTTCGATTTCTATACGGTTTGCGGACCGTGTCCCCATTTGTCATTGGTATGGGTTCCGTGCCCCCGGCACAATTTATTCTCCTCAATGCCGCGGGGGCACTGGTATGGGCAGTGACCGTGGGGGCTGGAGGCTATCTTTTTGGAGAGGCCCTGGAAATAATGATTGGAAATATAAAGCATTATGAAAAAATCGTCTTATTAGTAATAGCCGTTATCGGTCTAATCATCTGGGGCATCCATTTTTCACTGAAACGGGCTCAAACCATGGGGCGGAGGTAAACCTTCGGCCATGCTGGCCGAATGAATCGGCCTGAATATCCATGACCTATCACAAAATTTCTTCTAAGAAATGTATGGTGCAAACAGATACTAAGTTGTTTTCTTAAAAGGAAAGGAGGTCGACATGGTGATAAAAATATTGCAACTCATCTTAGCCGGGCTGGTTATCGGGGTCCTTCCCCTGGCTGCTGAGCAGAACAAGGGACCCGAGGAGATCGTGCTGAAGGGAAAAGAGGCCCGGGACGTATCATTTAACCACCGCACACACCAGAATGCTCTTGGGGATTGCAACCTCTGTCACAACAGGTTCCCACAGGCCCAGAGCAGCATCCAGAAGCTTATTTCCGACGGTAAGCTGAAGGTCAAGGAGGTAATGGAGGAGTGTCGTGGCTGCCACCGACAAAGGGGAGGAAAAGGAGAAAAAACCGGGCCCACTGCACAGTGCAGCGGTTGTCACAAGAAAGCTGGCGGCTGACATAGTTCTGACAGGGTTGATACGACAGACAGAGATAGAACCCTACAGTTTTATTCTGTTTTCACAAGATCGTTGATATTATCTCAGCCTCACAAAGCCATAGAAAGGAGGTATAAGGTGATCAGCAGAAGAGAATTTCTAAAACTGTCAGGCGCAGGAATAACCATGTTTTATCTTGGATTTCCTTTGGCATC
>CAZENC010000152.1:0-7292 GCA_964513115.1 uncultured Desulfobacteraceae bacterium
GATTAGGCTGGCAGGGCAAAAACCTGCTTCTCATAACCCCTCGATACGGTTCCAGAGTCCGTCTTGTAACCGTTCTCACAAGTGCCCCCCTGGATGTGGACGGACCTATAAAAAATCGTTGCGGGGATTGTACTGCGTGTCAAGATGCGTGCCCGGCTCAAGCTATAAAGGGTATAAGTACTGAATCCCATTACAAAAACAGGAACGAGGCCATGTATTTTTCGCGTTGCGTGGAAAAAGTTGAAGGAGAATTCGCAAAGATTCCGGAAGTTGGAGTTCCCATCTGTGGAATATGTATCAAGGTATGCCCGTTTGGAAGAGAAATGAGTTTATAAAAATAGATAAGAGAGGACTATGGGGAGACCTCAAAAAGTTTTCTCCGACCGGCTTATTGTTTTCGGACGATATCCCGCACCCGGGCGAACCAAGACCCGTCTTATCCCCGCACTTGGTCCCGCCGGCGCAGCCGACCTTCACCGCCGTCTCACAGAGAAGACCTTGAAAACGGTCAGCGCATTTACCGGGCAGTACGGCATCGGGGTCGAGGTTTGTTTTGAAGGCGGCAGTGAGCGCAAGATGATGAGATGGCTTGGTTCAGGAATCAATTTTTCCTATCAGAGTCCGGGGAACCTCGGCAGCCGTATGCAAGCTGCCTTCTCGGATGCTTTCAAGAATGGGTTTACGCATGTAGTCCTAGTGGGAACGGATATCCCGGAACTGAGGAAAGATCATCTTAAAATTGCATTCGACGCCTTATCAGATTACGACATAGTCCTTGGACCGAGTACTGACGGCGGCTATTGGCTAATAGGCCTAAAACGGCCGACCCATGTCTTTCATGACATTAACTGGGGTACAGGAACGGTCCTTAACCAGACGATTGCCTTGGCCAGAAAAGATGGTCTGAAATTTTGTCTGCTTGACCCGCTCGATGATCTTGATACAGTGGAGGATCTCAAGCGTTTGCGGCCTGACGTCTTCAGCTCAGGCCCGTACATCTCAGTTATTATTCCTTCGCTTAACGAAGCAGAGAACATTGAAGCAACCATCCAAGGAGCCAGAGACCGGGACGCAGAAGTCATAGTCGTGGATGGAGGCAGCACAGACGACACGGTGGCAAGGGCAATCCATGCTGGAGCACGCGTTGAAAAGAGCCCTCGCGGCCGTGCCTTACAGCAAAATTTTGGAGCAGATTCCGCTATGGGCAAGGTGCTCCTATTCCTTCATGCGGATACGGTTCTGCCGGCCAACTATGTCAACCATGTCTTTGAAACCCTGGTGGATCCCGGGGCCGCTTTGGGCGCTTTTCGTTTCAAAACAGACTTAAATCGTCCCCTGATGAAGCTGGTGGAGTTTCTAACAAACATGCGCTCCGAGCACCTTAAATTGCCTTATGGAGATCAGTGTCTATTTATGCGAAGGTCGGTATTTGAATCAGTTGGCGGGTTTCCAGAGGTCCCGATTGCCGAGGACCTCTATTTGGTACGCCAGCTCTCAAAACTCGGCAACGTCCTGATTTCACCCGCATACTCCGTGACCTCCGGCCGGAGATGGCAAACGCTTGGGTTGCTTCACACCACACTGATCAACCAGATCATCCTGGCCGGCGTCTACTTAGGCGTTTTGCCACATGTGCTTGCGTCCCTTTACCCGCTTGTACGCAGGCAATAACATCTGCCAGAGATGAAATATATGAAATCTTTTAAAGTTCCTATGCCGAAGACTGAACGATGATCGCTGGCCGCTCCCTAAACGAAAAGGAGTCAATTCCATGTTTGTCCTAGGATTACAAGGAAGTCCCCGTACTAAAGGAAATACCAGTGTTCTTCTTTCCGCCTATCTCGCTGAGGCGGAAAGACTCGGGGCTCAAACAGAACATTTGGATGTGGCCAAGAAAAACATCTCCCCATGTAAGGAATGCGGCACCTGTGAAAAAAAAGGCTTTTGTCCCATTGAGGATGATATGCAAGAGATTTACCCCTTGCTTCGCCGGGCAGATATCATCGTGATGGCCACGCCTGTATTCTTTTACGGACCTACTGCACAGATAAAGGCCCTTATTGACAGGTCCCAGGCGCTGTGGGCGAGAAGATATGTGCATGGGCTCATAGATCCCGGTAGAAAGTGGCGACGCGGCTTTTTATTATCTTTAGGGGCCACAAAAGGAAAAAACCTGTTTGAAGGTGTTAATCTCACAGCCAAGTACTTTTTTGATGCGGTTGGTGCAGATTTTGACGGAGGCCTTACCTATAAGCAAATCGAGGCCTCAGGAGACATAGAAAAACACCCAACGGCCCTTACCGATGCCAGGGAAAAGGCCAGGGCACTCGTAGCCCCGTTTCTGAAAAGAAAGAAGGTCCTATTTGTCTGCAGGGAAAATGCCTGCCGCAGCCAGATGGCAAGCGCCTTTGCCCAGTTCCATGCCGGGGACAAAATCGAGGCTGAAAGCGCAGGTAGTTCACCTGCAAAGGAAATCAACCCGGCCATGGAAGAGGTCATGAGGGAAAAGGGGATTGACATGGCCTTTCGTAGAACAAAATCCATTGAGGAAACTGCCCGTCTTTGGAAACCGGGCCTGATAATATCCATGGGCTGCAAGGATGCATGTCCTTACTTCCCTGGGGTGCTGAATGAGGAATGGGACTTGGAAGATCCGGCAGAAAAACCTATTTCCTTTATGCGAGATATCAGAGACAAAATCGAAAACAAGGTTAGGGCCCTTATCGCAGGTGCAGGTTAGATTTGGATCAAAACCTGACAGTTTGAGGATCTATGCCGGAAACACAAAAACTGACTTATCGTGCCCTAAAACAAAGGGTATTAAGACTCCTGAAATCGACTGACTTCGACCTTTCAATTGAAGAATTATGCCGCTTTCCCGCTCGCCAGGTGATCAATCCCCTTTTTTCCTTCCTTTACAATAGTGATGAGCAGGTGAGATGGCGAGCGGTTACCGTATTTGGTGCAGTTGTAGCAAAACTTGCCGATAGAAATATGGAATCCGGCCGGATAATAATGCGCAGGCTCATGTGGAACCTGAATGATGAGTCCGGGGGTATTGGATGGGGTTCACCGGAGGCCATGGGGGAAACCCTGGCCCGTCATGAAGGTCTTGCAAAAGAGTACGCCGGGATCCTACTGTCATATGCAAGGCAAGACGGCAACTATCTGGAACATGAAGTGTTACAACGAGGCCTCCTATGGGGGATCGGAAGGCTCTCCCAGGTCAGGCCGGATCTTATAAAGGATGCTGTTCCATATTTAATTCCGTACCTGAAATCCGGTGATGCCACCGTCAGGGGGCTGACAGCACAGGTCATAGGATTACTGGGTTCGGAGAAGGCCCGTCCGGAACTTGAGCATCTTACAAAGGATGAAGCAGAGATTCAGTTATACTCAGCACATAAACTACTAAGCAAGCAGGTAAGAGAGCTTGCACAAGAGGCATTAAAAAGGCTGCCGTCGTGAAATAGAACAGGGGGGTAAAAAAATGACTTCAGAAGGTCCCTTGAAATACAGATTCATCCTGGTGGTAGATGATGAGCCTGACATATTACACACCGTGGAAGAATATCTTGAAGAATGCCAAGTCCACAAAGCAATGGATTACGATACTGCTCTTCAACACATACTAAGTTACACATATGATGTGGTTATTCTCGATATTATGGGGGTAAATGGTTTTGAGCTTTTGAAGAACTCTGTCTCCAGGGGATTTCCAACAGTCATGTTCACCGCCCATGCCCTCTCACCCGAATCATTGAAAAAATCTATAAAATTAGGCGCTGTTTCTTTCCTGTCCAAGGAAAAAATTGCGGAACTCAGGTCACATCTTGAAGATGTGGTTTTGGGAGATGGCAAACCTGTCTGGCAAAAGCTCTTTGACAGGATGGGCAGCTATTTTAATAAAAAATTCGGTCCCGATTGGAAGGAAAAGGACAAGTTTTTTAAGGAATTTGAAGAAGAGATGATTACGAGCATGGAAAGTAAATCATAACGACCCGGTAAAGGACAACCCAAAAGTATATTGACCCGTCATGAAGGTCTTGCAAAAGAGTACGCCGGGATCCTACTCTCATATGCCCGGCAAGACGGTAACTATCTGGAACATGAAGTATTACAACAAGGCCTCCTCTGGGGGATTGGAAGGCTCTCCCAGGTCAGGCCGGATCTCGTAAAAGATGCTGTTCCATATTTAATTTCGTACCTGAAATCCGATGATGCCACCGTCAGGGGGCTGGCAACATGGGTAACGGGGTTACTTGGTTTGGAGGAGGCCCGTCCGGAACTTGAGCATCTTACAAAGGATGAAGCTGAGATTCAGTTATACTCAGCACATAAACTACTAAGCAAGCAGGTAAGAGAGCTTGCACAGGAGGCATTGGAAAAACTGCCCAAATCCTGACCTATATTGTTAAAGCGAAGGGCATGGGGGTCTTAAGTCTGGTCAAGAGACAGGTTATACTTTCTCATCTTCTTATATAAAAGAGTGCGATGAATACCTAATATATTCGCTGCCTGGGCCTTGTTATAATCTGTTGATTCCAATGCATAACGGATGGCCTCCTTTTCTGCGCTCGCCTGTATATTTTTAAGGGATTTTCTGCCTGTGCCGGGAAACTGTTTTTTGCTTCTATATAGGTAGAATGGTAAATCGCACAGATGAATGATATCTCCTGTCAGGGAAGATAGGATGCGCTCCAGCACATTGGAGACCTCCCGGGCATTTCCGGGCCAATCATATTTTACCATAGCCTTCTCGGCCTGACGGTCCAAAACGATCTCCGAAATGGATGCGTCCTGGGTAATTTGATTGAGCATATGGCGGGCCATTGGGATAATGTCTTCCTCCCGTTCCCTGAGAGGGGGAATATGTAAAGGAATCACATTCAATCTGTAGTATAAATCCTTTCGAAAATTTCTCTGTTCCAGCATCATCTCGAGGTTCTGATTGCTCGCGGCAATGAGGCGGAAATCGGCCTTTATGAGCGAGGTTCCACCAACCCGTTCAAATTCCTTCTCCTCCAGTACACGAAGAAGTTTGGGTTGCATTTCCAGGGGCAGGTCCCCTATTTCGTCAAGAAATACGGTACCACCCTTTGCCAATTCAAATTTTCCGGGCTTGCCTTCGGATTTAGCCCCCGTAAAAGCCCCTTTTTCATAACCGAAAAGTTCAGATTCGAGAAGATCCCTTGGAATAGCGGCGCAGTTAATCCTGATGAAGGGCTTTAATTTTCTTGAGCTGACATGATGTATGGCCTGGGCGAACATTTCCTTCCCGGTCCCGGATTCCCCCGTAATCAGGACCGGCAGGTTGGTAGCCGCGGCCTGAAGGGCATCAGTTTTCAGATTGTTGATGGCATCACTGACCCCGATAATACTGTCAAGGGTATACTTAGTTGATCTCAATGATATAAGTTCTTTTTCATACAACTCCACTTTACTTTCAAGGACTTCTAATTTTTCAGCAAGCTTCCTCACATCCCTGACGTCTTTGAACATGACCTGACCGAATACAGCAACTATTTTTCCATTTTTCTTTATGGGAATTCTTTGAACAACCATATCCTGGCCCTTTATCCTGTGGCTGTAGTTTATCTCGGGCCTTCCGGTCTTGGCAACAATATGCATACGCGTATTTTCAATCACTTCGGTGCAATGTTTGCCGATTTGTTCATCTGGATCCAACCCCAGGAACTCGCCGTAGGGTTTGTTGAAATGTGTGATGAAACCCTGACTATCAGTGACCATGGTTCCATTATATATGCTGTCAAAAATCAACTTATACATCTCCAATTGCTTGCGGATATCTCTGGAATTCTCAGTTTTTTTTAGGATCGGCCCTTCGTTGTTATTTACCTTTGACATCTTCAAATCTTTTGCTCGGCCCATGGGTATCCTCCGTATCAATATTGAAACATGTATCTATATTGATACGGATATTTACACTGTTTAGGCCTTGATGGCAATGAAAATTTCAAAGAAAATCATACTGGTAATTAAGCGAAACCCCCAATCAACCTGGAAACGGAGGTCTCAAAGAGGCTTGTTCATTCTCAGAAAAGTTTTGTTGGCCCAAATCTTGTATAAAATTATGTATCATTATTTCTTTAACCTCTCCTCAATTTAAAAACTCATCAAACCTTCCATGAGGTAGGATAAAATGGACATATCTGAACCAAAGATAAGACGGAAGGATATACTGATCCTATCGGATGATGACTTCAATACCGATAACGTCTGCATCGTAAGTGGAGCAGGGACCGGGATTGGAAGGGCCACTGCCATTGCCGCGGCCGCGAACAACTTGATGGTCGCGGGTCTTGATATCAATGAAGAAGAGGGGAAAAAGACCCAAAAACTGGCTCGTGAAATGGGTGGTCAGATGATCTTTATTAAGACGGATCTTACAAAGGATGAGAATATAGAAGATGCCGTATCCGAAGCAGCCAAACTTGGAACCATTAAATACTTAACCAATATAGCCGGGATCCAGCATATTGCCGCCGTAGAAGACTTTCCAATGGAAAAATATGACCTCATGCAACGGATCATGCTTCGGGCACCTTTTTATCTTTCCAAACTGACAATTCCTTATATGAAAAAAAGCCGTGACGGGGCAGGCGTGATCGGGAACATGGCCTCGGTACACGCTCACGTCTGTACGATGAAAAAACCTGTCTATAATATTACCAAATTCGGTTTGAGGGCCTTGAGCCAATCCATATCTGCCGAAGGAGAAGGCCGGATACGCTCCTTTACCGTGAGTTCCGGATTTGTCAAAACCCCTCTTGCATTAAACCAGATCCCCGCCCAGGCGGAACAGAGAGGCATCACCCCCGAAGACGTGGTACGGAAAGTCATGATGGGCCAATCCCGTATCAAGGAAATGATGTCACCCATTGAGGTGGCCAACCTTTTTATCTTTGGATTCTCCCGGTTTGCCAAATATCTAATCGGTGGAGATCTTTTATTTGATGGGGGTATGGTTCTGACCTATTAAATATTGCGGTTGTGTAAACAGACTTATTTCAATTACAAAACTGAAAAGGGGGTGATAACTAAACAGTCAATTTTTGTCTTATAATGGTATGATTTTGCGTTAGTTACTACAAAAGCTATGGGAGGATAGCCATGAAAAAGTTCAAAGCAATAGTAATTATCTGCTCGTTTTTATTAATTGGCGGGTTAGGCACCATAGACAGCAGCCTGGCAGCAGGGCCTTACCATCTCGGAGTTGACCTGGCAATTACAGGTACAGGGGCTATGTACTGTAAAGATGGGACAGATGC
>CAZENC010000153.1:0-7274 GCA_964513115.1 uncultured Desulfobacteraceae bacterium
GTATTACTCCATTTATGAGTATTGTTCATGAAATCGCAGATTGCGGGATCGACAGGACCGTTTTTCTGTTCTATGGCAATAAAAATCTTGGTGATGTAATTTTTCACGAGAAATTTGAGGCGATTTCAAATCGTTTTGAAAATATCCAATATATTCCGGTTATAGAAGAACCTCCTAATGATTATGATGGCTCACACGGTTTGATAACAGGAGACCTGATAAAGGAAAAAACGGGGAATTTAGAAGATAAAACATTCTATCTCTGCGGGCCGCAGGGGATGTATGACTTTTGTATTCCTGAACTCGTGAAACTTGGTATCCCGGATAAAAAAATAAGGAAAGAGGTTTATGGCGCACCCGTTAATATTTGTGATTATCCGGGATGGCCGGAGGACATAAAGGCAGAAACGGTTTTTAAGGTGAGCATAAACGGAGGCAAGACGCTTGATGTCAGGGCAGGTGAACCCTTGATAATGGCCTTGGAGAAAAAGGGCGTTACTATTCCGTCCCTGTGCCGTTCAGGCGAATGTAGCATGTGCAGAATCAGGATCATATCAGGAAAGGTATTCCAGCCTAAAGGAGTTCCCGTAAGGAAGTCCGATCGTCAATTCGGATACGTACATTCATGTGTTTCATATCCACTGGATGATTTAGAGATAGCATTATAGGAGGGTTGCATGATTAAAACAGAAATCACAGAAATGTTCGGGGTCAAATATCCAATTATATGCGGTGCCATGATGTGGTTGTGTACACCCCCGCTGTGCGCTGCAATATCTAATGCAGGAGGCCTCGGTAATCTAACCGCAGGGAATTATGAGACAGAAGATGAATTTCGCAATGCTATCAATGAGACGCGTAAGCTCACGGAAAAACCATTCATGGTGAATATAACAATACTGCCATCATTACGGATTACGACTGAACATCATAGGATGTACGTAAAGGTATGCGCCGAGGAACGGGTTGCGGGAATAGAAGTATCAGGCACGCCGCTGGACCGCGGGGTGGGCATGGAAGCCATCGAAACGTTAAAAAAGGCGGGAGTTAGGTTGTTTCACAAGCTGGGCTCTGTCAGACATGCCCTTCATGCTGAAAATGTCGGGTACGACGGAATTTATGCGGCAGGCTTCGAAGAAGGTGGCCACCCGCTAAAGGACAATGTCCCTACTATGCTGCTTACACCCAGAGTAGTCGATTCAGTTAAAATCCCGGTTGTAACAACGGGCGGTATTGCAGACGGACGTTCCCTTGCCGCGGCGCTGATTCTAGGCGCACAGGGAGTAATGATGGCAAGTCGTTTTGTGGTAACAAAAGAGTGCCAGGTTCATGAAAATATTAAAAATGAACTTATAAACAAACAAGAATTTGACACAACTTTATTCGGAAGATCAATGGGCCTCCAGGGTCGGGGGCTGTTGAATAAGGCCCTGAAAGAAGTCATAGCTATTGAAGAAAAAGGCGGAGGGCTTCAGGAGCTGATCCCCCTTATGGCCGGTGAAAGAATTAAGAAGGCCTGGGAGACGGGCGATGTTGAATATGCTCCACTTATGGTTGGGCAGTCAATTGGTCTTATTAATGATATCCCAACCTGCAGCGAGCTTCTCGAAAGGATGGGAAGGGAGGCAGCTGAGATATTGGGTAGGACAAGCAGGATGGCCAATTAGATACCATCCACAGCCATTTTTAGAAATTATATATCAACCGGCAAAAAAAGGAGTTGTCTTATGAATGATGAAAAATCCGAAAATAAGGCCCTTGTTAGCTATAACAGGGAAGGTCATATTGGTTTTATTACCCTTAATAGACCCGATAAGCGCAACGCTATGAATACTGCCCTTTGGAAGGACCTTGACAAGGCCATAGGGATTGCAGAAGAAGATGAGGAGGCCAGGGTGATAATCCTTCGCGGAAAAGGGAAATCTTTTTGCGCCGGGCTTGATCTGGGTCCTGAAAATGAATTGATTAATGCAATCGGCGGAGCGCTCGGAGCTTCGCAAAAAATGAAGTTTTTTAGAATAATAATCGAAACGCAGGAAATCCATAGCCGATTGGAACGTATTTCCAAACCCACGATAGCTGCCATCCATGGACATTGCCTGGGTGCGGGGCTTGAACTGGTTGTATGCTGTGATATCAGGATCTGTTCGGCTGATACAATATTCGCCCTGCCCGAGGCGAAACTGGCCATTATTACCGATGTAGGCGGACTACAGCGTTTGCCTAAGATCGTCGGACGCGGTCACGCGAGGGAACTCGCATTCAGGGGTAACAGGTTTGACGCAGAGCGCGCCAGGGTAATTAATCTTGTTAATGATGTTTACCCGGATAAGGAAACTTTGGATGCAAAGGCGTTGGAAATGGCAGAAGAGATCGCCGGGAATCCACCTCTCGCAGTTCAGGGGGCCAAGGAAGTTTTACTCTTTGATGAAGAGACAACCCAGAGAAGATCGCTTCATTATAATGCGGCGAGGTCCTGCATGATTCTACCCTCGGAAGACCTTTTCGAGGCTATGACCGCATATATGCAGAAAAGAAAGGGGGAGTTCAAGGGAGCTTGATTGTGCTAAAGACCGTGTCGTATAATCAAAGGTAATTCAGGAAGGAGAGCAAAATGAGCCAAAAAACAGTGATTACATGCGCCCTAACAGGCCTGCTTACAGATCCGGCAGTTCACAATGTCCCTGTTACACCGAAAGAAATGGCAGATCATGCCGAACAGGCCTTTAACGAGGGAGCATCAATAGTGCATTGCCACTTCAGAAACCAGGAAAAAGGATTGGGACATCTCCCCACGTGGGACCTTGATACGGTAGACCATGTACTTTCGGAAATAAAAGCCCGTGTTCCGGAAATTATTATATGCATGAGCACGGGAGTAGTGGGTCCTGATATATCGGGGCCGGTTGCCTGTCTGGAAAGATTCAGGCCGGAGATGGCGGCTTGCAATGCCGGATCACTTAATTACCTGAAATTAAGGTCGGATGGATCATGGGCTTGGCCTCCGACCCTATTTGACAATCCGGTGGAGAAAATCAAAAATTTTTTAGATGTAATGACGGCCAATGATGTTGTCCCCGAGTTTGAATGCTTCGACTCAGGAATAGTCAGAAGTGTCGGGCTTTTTCAAAGGAATGGAATGTTTAAAGGAGCAGCCCACATCTCTCTGGTAATGGGGGTGGCAAGCGGTATGCCCACAAAGCCTGAGTGGCTTCCGCTCCTTGTCGCAGAGATGCCAAAAGGCACACATTACCAGGTAATTGCAGTCGGGCGGAAAGAAATATGGGATCTTCATCGAAAGTGTGTTGAACTTGGGGGGAATGTAAGAACAGGTCTCGAGGATACATTTTATAAACCAGACGGCGATAAGGCAGAGAATAACGGGGTACTCGTGGAGGCTTTGGCAAAAATCGTCCGCGAGGTAGGCCGTGAGATTGCAAGTCCATCGGAAGCCAGAGAGATCCTTGGATTGAGACAAGAGTAAAGAATGCCCACCCAAAGGACGGGGCTTTGTATTGGCACCTCATATGGGTATTCCACTTCCAGCAGACCTAAGCGAGGGCCGCCTGCACCCCAGGAGTAGATGCGGGCTTAAGAAGAGTGCAGAGGCGAGGCTTCTGAACAGCAGTGCTGGCCAATAACCACATAAATGACGAATAGGCCATGGCGATCTCTTTTCAAAAATCGCATTCAAACTTCTTCTGAGATAGTCGAACGCCCCCATTCCCGCAAAGAGACTGCCCGGAGCAGAGATTAACGACTAAGGCCACGAGAAAAAATCTCTCCTGGGGCTGTCCAAGGCTTAAATTTCAGGCCTCATTAACATTTCATAAATGCTCATCCTATGCGGCTTTCGAAAAGAGACCCCCATGTCCCTCATTCTACTGCACAGCCTATCTCAAGGCGACGGTATGGGGCTCTTCGAAAGGACGCATCTTCCGGATAAAATTTCCTCTGTCCTATGCCGCGGCCCGAGTCGCGGTCTGCATTGCAACGGCCTAATGGTATCAACTTCCTTCTAATCCAGCAGACCTAAGCGAGGGCCGCCTGCACCCTAGGAGTAGATGCGGACTGGAGAAGAGTTCCATGCCTTGAGCCTTGACTGGCATAGCCAACCAACATAACCCCACCCTAAGGATTGGGCTTTATTGCCCAGTAAAATCTTAAACTAGTAATTATCAGACCGTTTTGCCTTAAATTTTCAGGGCCTCCTCAAATCCCTCCCTCACGGCCTCTGCAATTTTCCTCGGTTCTTTTGCATCACCTATGGTGATTACATCGCAACCGATCTCTTGCAGATTCCCGGCAAAATCATTAACAGAAGAGACGCCGACAGCCATGACTACCGTATCGGCAGGGATGGTTTCCTCTCCTTTTGCTGTTTCTACAAGAACGGAATCGTCCCTTATCTCTATCAGCTTCGTGCCTGGTCTTAAGTCAATACCCAGAAGCTTCAGACTTTTTGTCAGCGACCAGCGTGATGTGCGGCCAACATTAGCGGCAAGCCTTGAAACCATATCTATAACCGTGACCTGCCTGCCCGTGGTTCGTAGAAGCGAAGTTGCAAACTTCGGTTCTTCCGCCGTATGAAACATAAGGAAGGAGTAAGTATCCGGGTCGGGGATATCCATTGAAGCAATAAAATAAGCAGTCTCACATCCGGTCGCACTACCTCCCACAACTACAACGTCCCTACCTATTTTCCATGCTTTCTCTGAAAGGACATCCCAGGCATCAATAACATGCGGTTTATCAACACCCGGGACATCAAAATTCATCGGCCTTGCTCCGGACGCTACAACCAGTACATCCGGGCTTTGTTCCGCCACTATTTCCCTGGTGAGAGCGGTGTCAAGCGCGACCCGTACACCCCATTTTTCAATTCGCGCTTTCATGCTGTCTATTATTTTCTGAAACTCTCTTTTACCGGGAGGCATTTTGGCCAGGTTTATCTGGCCGCCAAGGCTGCTTTCTTTTTCATACAGTGTAACGCGATGTCCTCTTTCAGCCGCAATGATCGCAAACTCCATACCGGCGGGCCCTCCCCCTGCAACCATTATTTTCTTCGGGCTCTCAACCCTCTTGACACTGTATATGGCTTCATTTCCTGCCCTGGGATTCAGGATACAGGATACGGGCGTTGCGGAAAATATTGCGTCAAAGCATCCCTGGTTACAGGAAATGCACGGGATTATCTCGCTGAGACGGCCGTCCCGGACCTTTCTCGGCAGATCCGGGTCAGTGATAAGAGGTCTTCCCCAGCAGATCATATCGCATGCGCCTGACCTGAGGGCCTTCTCTGCAACAACAGGATCTCCCAAACGGTTTGAGGCAAAAACGGGAACACTGACTTCGTTTTTTATACCTCGGGCGAGATATACAAATCCTCCCGGAGGAACATTCGAAGTTAGTTGAGGTACATTGGTTTCATGCCAGCCGCCGGTCACGTTTATGGCGTCAATCCCCGCCTTCTCCGCCTCTGCGGCAAACAGTGCGGACTCTTTATTGGTATTGCCACCTTCCATAAAATCGTTCCCGGCGATTCTGACGCCGACAGCCATATCGTCTCCTACCGTCTTTCTAACCTTGCCGATAACCTCCAGTCCGAAGCGCATCCTGTTCTCAATAGTTCCCCCGTACTCGTCGGAGCGCCTGTTGGTTACGGGGGACAGGAACTGGCTTATCAGATATCCGGTACATGCAAGAATCTCAATCAAGTCAAATCCAGCCTCCTTTGCCCTTCTTGCGGCCTGAGCGTATGCTTCCTTAACCTCCTCTATATCATCCCTTGTCATCTCTCTGGGTGTCTCGCCGGTAATTTTACTCGGAAGGGCAGAGGGTGCTATTGGGGTCATCCCCGTAAGAAAAGAAAAAGTATAGCGCCCCATTTGCAGAAGCTGTACAGCCAGTTTTACATCCGTGTCCCTGTGAAGCTCGTCTACGAATTTTTGAAGGGGTTCCACGAAGCTGTCATCATGAAGCCCCGGCATTATGGGCGCACTCCCAACACGGTCTATGGAGACCGGCCCGATGGTCATGAGTCCAACCCCGCCTTTGGCTCTTTCTCTGTAAAAGGCCCTATAGCGATCATTGAATAAGAAGTCATTACTGTAAGCGAGTCCCATGGAGGGCATTACAATCCTGTTTTTGATCTCCACATTTTTAATGGTTATCGGTTCGAACAGCCTTTTAAACTCCATTAGATTCTCCCTAAAGCCCCATACACTTATCAGTAATCCCCTTCATTATTTCGCTTGTCCCTATTCATCCCCTTTAATTTTCGTATTTTCCTATTATTGAAATGCTGCATACATTCATAAAAGGGGCACCACCCAGATTATGGGTGAGACCGCATCGCGGGTTTTCGATCTGTCTTTCCCCTGCCCTTCCGTGAAGCTGCAAATACATCTCGTAAAGCATCCTCAACCCGGATGCCCCTATGGGATGGCCGAAGCACTTTAACCCCCCGTCCACCTGGCATGGGACCCCTCCCCCTCTGAGGTCGTAAAAACCGTCCAGAGCGTCTTTAACGGCCTGACCGCGTTCCGAAATATGGAGGTCCTCGTATGTCACAAGTTCCGTGATTGAAAAACAATCATGGATCTCCATCATGCTTATTTCCTCCCTCGGGTTCGTTATACCTGCCTCTTTATAGGCCCTTGTGCTGCACTGATCGGTTGTAATAAAGTGATCCCCGTCCCAGTTATTGTAACCCATCTCTTCTCCATTGCTCAGGGCCAGCTGCAGGGCCTTTACAGTGACAAAATCCTTCTTGCCCATGGCCTTTGCGTTTTCAACGGTCGTCACAATGGCACATGCCGATCCATCACTGACACCGCAGCAGTCAAAAAGTCCAAGGGGGTGAGCAATAATCGGAGCCCCTATAACCTGGTCCTCGGTGACCTCTTTTCTTAAATGCGCTTTCGGATTAAGGACTCCGTTTGCATGGCTTTTAACCGACACATGGGCAATGGCCCTCTTGAGCAAGTCGTCAGGGATTCTGTTCTTTGCGGCGTATGCCGATGCCAGTTGCGCAAAGGCACCCGGGGCTGTGACGTTCGGCCACCACAGCCAGTTCAAAGATCCGAAGTTGGAGCCGGGATTGGGCAGGCCCCCGTAACCGGCGTCTTTGAGTTTTTCCACCCCCAAGGCAAGGCAGATATCATAGGCCCCTGATGCTACGGCATAAACCGCACCCCGAAACGCCTCGGTTCCGCTCGCACAGAAATTCTCCGTTCTCGTAACCGGTATAAACGGAAGCCTTAAAGTTGTGG
>CAZENC010000154.1:0-7148 GCA_964513115.1 uncultured Desulfobacteraceae bacterium
TTCGCATTCATCCCCGCCCTTCCGGACGGGGCTTTCTGCGAAGGCGGGTAAAATACGAAAATCAGATCAGCTCATCGAGGATGAGAACAGAAGAAGATGACCAGGCTCTCCACTAATTCTGCCATAAATGTATAGTCCAGCTTTTCCATGGTATCGGATGACAGGTGATAATGGGGATTTCTATAAAAGGCGGTGTCCGTGATCATTACCGCCCTGAAACCCTGATCCCAAAAAGAAGAATGATCGCTGAGTCTCACTGACGGCAAGAACCATCCCGACAACGGAACGGTCAGATGGACCACAGGCAGTTCACTGTTTCTCTGAAAAGCCCGCGACAATGAACGAGCAAATCACCTGGACCTGGCATTGCCGATGATACCGATAAAATCCCCCTTTTTTGGGTAGCCAAAAAACATCAACGGGAATGGATAACCCTGACATCCGGACTCATGGCACGCGTAACCCACCATCTCCAGGCAGATCATGCCGTCTATCTTTTCCTTTTCTTTCCTAGCCTTCCTGGCGTAGACCCTGCTTCCCATATACCGGGTTCCAAAAACAGGAGGTTCCTCCAAAGCAAAGGAAACCAGTTTAACTTTTAGGTCCAGTTCTTCACGACCCTTCAAGGCCGCTAATTTACGCGCGGTCTCTAACTGAACGGCTATGGCACTGGCGTTGTCGTCGGCTCCTACTGTTCCGAAGACCGAGTCATAGTGAGCACCTAAAAGGTAGGACTTAGATGGACTGGTGCAGAAAGAGACCTCCGCCACGACATTAGCTACCGTGAAGCTATGATATCGATAGGGCTCCATATGCACCTTCAGGCCGATATCACTATAGAATGACTCAATGTATTCTGCCGTCCTCTTGTGATTTTCGGGCATGTAGACGTCCCGCTCACCAATGGTAAGCGTGAGTGTCCTCAGGTGATCCTGTAATCGTTCGGCAGTCTCTTGAACAGAATTGAGTTCAGTCTTTGACATTTGAAAACCACCAGCCGGTCCAGAGACCAATCTGTAATTCGGGTATCATTGACACAAGCGCCTACCGTGATGTCAGTATTTTATCTTTTCAATAAGCCGGCCATATCTTTTCGCGGGGAATGTCTTTATTCCGCCGTAAAAACCTTTCCTGAATTTCGGTATTTTGGTCAACAGCATCATGACGGGCCTGAAAATCCTTATTTTGAGTTCTCTTTGTGGGAAATCGTAGAGTCCGTGACTTCTATAATATCGATGGTCCGCCTGCCAAATAGGTCGCAGCCGTCCCCAAATATCGTCTCTGAAGACTTTATGTCCGCCAACACCTAAGAAGTTTTGCGGCTTTATATATCCCTTTTCTGAAAATCTGACCAATCGCTCTGCCAGACTCTGCAGTTGTCCGTCTATTTCCGAGGAATCTTCACACTCATCACTTATAATATCCACATGACCGGCCTGCTGTCGTGCTGTTGAGGAGGCCTCCAATATCTGGATGAGATTTTGATTCTGAGTCAATGGTCCTGAAATGATATACCCTATCTGCTTTCCGGCCAGTGAAGGCGTGTGGTTCCAGAAATAGGCCCGGTCGAAGAATGTTTTCCATTTGGAAGAGAGATAGCGGCCCTTAACTGTGCCGGCAAAAACGATAATATCCGCAGTTCTAACTCGATTGTTATAGAAATCGCTAAACCCGTCTTTTTGTACGCAGTGATAATCATACCCGCACCGCATACATCCCAGGCACGCTCCTTTAATGTCAATATCCTTCAGGTCAATCAATTCTGTCTCATTCACGAAAGACTCTCTGAACCTGTCAATCATTTTTCCCAAATTGGAATACTTGCCATAGTCATCCGTCAGAACAACAATCTTTCGGCCGTTGCTTTTGATCTTTTCTTGGGGGGAAGATGGTTGATAAATGAAATCGCTGAATGTCATGGGCCTGAACAATCTGGAAGTGGCGGTTTTATTTTCTATAGCCTCAAACAAGTTTTCTGCGAAAACAACCAGGGTTTCCCTTTCATTTTTCTTCATCAGGTCCAAGATATCAAAAGATAATCCGTCTACATATTTCATTTCCAGGTCCTCACAGACAGCCCTGATATAATTATGGGCGGTGTGATCATAGAAATGAATGGATGTGGACAGGGCCGCTGCATACTTATCCTTGAAAGCATCTTCCACGCCTCTTTCGAAAATCATTTCAATAAATCTCATATACTGTGCCGCCACTACCAGAACCCACAGTCCGAAACACCATAGTACACCGTCGGATGATCTGACTTCTTCAATGATCTTCATGAAAGTCTTTTCGTCGTTTTCAATCTTTCTGATTTTTTGGGAAACATTAATTGTCTTAAACTCATGCTGAGGGAACCTTTTCTGAAGGAAGTGCACATACTGCAAGGTTATACTGTGTCCGCCTTTTGGGCTTCCGTTTAATACGATGATTTTCATGGCATGACCTCCGGATATAAGGTGAATTGTGATAGTACAGTTTTTTCGACCGGGGGACAAGAAACACAGGATATTTTTTTCAAAAATGAATGTTGAGTTTTTGAAAACTATATATTAATGAGTTCTCATCCTAAAATAGACATTTTTGGATTCATGCTGCCCGCTATCAGTGAAGCTCCCCGCGCTTCCGCGCGGGGCATCTTCACATCTTCTGCGGAACCCGCCGAAGCAGATCCGCCTTCGCCAAGGCTATGGCGGATACCCTTTTCGCATTCATCCCCGCCCTTCCGGACGGGGCTTTCTGCGAAGGCGGGTAAAAAAACAAATAGATTCTTTGAAAAATAGGCCTTGTATCAATGGATAGCGCTAAAAGGATAATCAAGATTTGGGATATCTATTATGGCTGGATTATCGTAGCCATAGCATTGATCTCCATGGGTTTCTGGCTGGGCATTCGCAACAGCTTTTCTGTATTTTACGTCGCCTTGCTGGAAGATTTTCCCTGGAGTCGGGCAGACTCGGCCGGGGTCCAGTCAATGGCCCTCATTTCCTATACGGCATTAGCCCCTTTGGTTGGAGGGCTGATAGACCGTTTCGGACCTCGCCGGGTAATCGTACCCGGGATTCTCGTCCTCACTCTGGGATTAGCCCTGAGCGCAACCACAAATACACTCACCCAGTTCTATTTTTTTTACGGCGTAATTATGGGCGGCGGGATCACATGTGTCGGAATAGTATCCTACTCCGCAATTCTGTCCCACTGGTTTGAAAAAAAGCGTGGCCTGGCCAGCGGTATAGCTGTTTCCGGGATGGGGCTCGGGACTTTTGTGCTGGTCCCTGTCTCTCAACGCTTCATCTCCATGTGGGGCTGGCGCATGACCTTTATTGCCATTGGGGCCCTGACTCTCATAATCCTACTGCCCCTAAACGGCCTCTTTTTGAGACATAAACCCGAAGAAGTGGATCAGTACATCGACGGAATATGTGGCAAAGAGCTAATAGATAAACCATCCTCGGAAGCCACGGAAAAAACAGCTTTACAGTCAGATTGGACGCCTGGGAAGGCGTTACTATCGCCAAACTTCTGGGCCCTGATGGCCTTTTGCTTCTTCTCCATCATCGGTATCTACGTCATTCTCGTTCACAACGTAAGGTTTCTGGTAGACCAGGGCATCGACAAGATGACGGCAGCCCTTATCTTTGCCGTAGTTGGTGGAATTTCCTCGGTTTTTCGCATATTTTGGGGTTGGCTCTCGGATCGTGTGGGGAGGGAGATAACATTCACTATGGGGATGATATGTGCATGTATAGGCGTGGGCTTTCTAATACTGATAGAAAGGACCGGTGCCAGAGGTTTCATTTACGCATTCGCACTCTTCTTCGGCATAGGCTGGGGAGTATCGGCACCCATGTTCATGTCCACGGCCGCCGATCTTTTCAAAGGAAGGATATTCGGACTCATCTACGGTCTTGTGGAAGGAGGTATTGGTGTTGCGGGGGCCTTTGGGGCATGGATGGCCGGATTCATCTTTGATAAATATCAGAGCTATCAATGGGCTTTTATCCTGACCATCATTGTTTTTATAATATCCTGTTTCTTTATCTGGCTGGCCGCTCCCCGGAAAGCACGCTCATCTTGGGCATGAATTCATCAATCTGATCACCGATTCCGGTAAAGCGTCCACGTCCAAAGAGACTGTGTCATAATACTGGTTTGGCTCTTTATGTCATTTAATAATAACCAATTGCGAATATAAGATTCCTCGGCTATCGCCTCGGAATGACATTGCGACACAGTATCAAAGGACGTAGTTTTAAAACCGAAATAAACAATTATAAATACCGGTTTTCATGTAATTCTTTCTGTTGCCTTTTCAATTGACACACTTGAGCCTTTAACCTATTTTGATAATGATCAGGTTAAAGTCCTATAATTCTTCTTCACTTGATTTATTTCACCACAGGGCACAAATTTGGGCATACCGATTAACATCGACCTTGCCGAGCGGGTGGACTTATTCAAAAACACTTTGGGTTTTGAAGGCCTGGGCAACGATCAGGTAAATGAGATTGCTCGAATGGCCTTCGCAAAACGCTTTGCCAAGGGAGAGAGCATCTTCTACCAGGACGAGCCTTGCGAATTTTTCCATGTTGTAGCGCAGGGACTGGTAAAGGTATCCATTTGTTCCTTTTCCGGCAGTAGGATCACATACCTGTTGGCCGACCGGGGTGAACCCCTGAACCTGGTGGGGCCATTCACCGGTTCGCGGCGCTTTATCTCGGCCGAGGCCCTGGAAGAGGCAATCGTGGTGCATGTCAACAGGAAAGATTTCGTATCTTTTGCGATCAAACACCCTGTTGTAATTATAAATATTATTTCCATCCTGGGTAGCGCTATCGACAGTGCCAACGGCCGGATCATCGATATGATAGAAAAACCGGTAGAGCAACGCCTGCTAAAGGTTCTTTATACACTCAACGAAAAGTTCGGGAACACATTAAAGTTCACCAGTAGCGAACTTGCTGAATTAGCCGGAACGACCACCGAGTCAACACTCAGGGCTATGGGCCGATTACGCAAGCTGGGTATCATTACGTCGGGCAGGGGCGAGTTCAGCATCGCCGAACCGGCCCAACTCAAACACCTTAGCAACGAGACTCTATGGGTCTGATCTTCCATTCGCAAAAGGTCTTTTTTAAAGAAATATGATCACCGTCATAGACAAATCCTTCCAAAAAACCGAGAATGAAAAATATATAAAAACAAGCTAAAATCTTCCCAAAATATTTCAAAATTGCTTTAATAAAGTATGTTTATAAAAATTATATTGATCAATACTATTATTCTTTCTTCTTTCATATAATTCAAAACCCTGAAAAACTAATTTATGATGCATTTCCTTGACGCAGAAAGAAGGTTACCATGACCAGATCAATCCTTATTATCAGCTCATTGGATACAAAGAGTAATGAAGTCGAATTTCTGGAGGGGCTCATCGAACAGAGGGGACATCACGCGGTAGTCTTAGACATGAGTACCAGGGGCGAATCACCGATCCCCGCCGACATTTCATGCCAAGAAGTTGCAGAAGCCTGTGGATCAAACATAGATGAGATTAAGAGTCCGGCTAAGAATAGAGATGAAATAACCTCAATAATGATTAGAGGAGCAATTATAAAGGCCTTGGAATTGTATCAGGCGGATAAACTGAGTGGTGTCATCGGTGTGGGTGGTGTGAGTAATACATCCATGTCAACCGATATTATGAAAGCCCTGCCTTTTGGTGTGCCGAAATTAATGGTCTCCAGCGGTGCTGCAATGCCGAGCTATGCAGGTGGATTCTTCGGCTCTTCGGACATAACAATAATGTCTTCGGTTGTGGATATGGCAGGTCTCCATGAGCTCAGCAGGAGCGTTCTGATCAGGGCCGCAGGTGCAATCTGCGGAATGGTCGAGACAGGTGCGGAAGCAGTTACAGACTCACTCAAACGGAAAGAGACCCCGCTCATTGCGATAACTGAATTTCATTACTCTGATATGTGCTGTAAGCTTGTATGTCAATCTCTTGAAGAAAAAGGATATAAAGTGATCCCTTGTCACGCTCAAGGTGTAGGGGATAGGGCAATGGACAGGCTCTTGGACCAGGGAATCTTTGACGGGGTTGTTGATATTGTGCCCAGCGGATTGAGTGAAGAATTGTTTGGCGGAAACCGTGCGGCAGGCCCTGACAGACTTGAGGCGGCAGGTAAAAGAGGAATCCCCCAGATTATAACCCCATGTGGTTTTGAAATGATTAGTTGCGGACCTTTAAAGAGGAAAGACAGCGGTGACCCATTATGGATTTCCAGAAACTTGGCTGATAGAAATTATTATCACCATGATGCCTATCGGGTGCAGGCAAGAACAAACGCGGAAGAATTAAGACTCGTGGCAAAAACCGTGGCCGAGAAGCTGAACAAGGCAAAAGGACCCGTAAAAATCCTGATACCCGAAAAGGGATGGTCAGCACTTAGTATTGAAGGAGAACCGCTTCATGATCCAGATACTGACAGGGCTTTTGTTCAAGTCCTGGAAAAGCATCTTAAACCTGAAATTGAAGTCATAAGGCTCGACACACACCTTAACTCATCGGAATTTGCGGCGGCTATTGCGGAGACTTTCGATGAAATGATGAAAAAACATATAGAAAAAACCTAATACCCCCTAAATCATTCCTGAAATATTTCTCTTATCCTTTGACAAACCGATTCCGGTGGCCAGACGCTGTATGTCTCTTTATGGATTGTCTGCAAATAGGTCTGATCGCTGTTCCCTATCGGCCGGGTGAGAAGTCGCGGGCAAACCCTCGCATTGATTCGGAAATAATCGTCCTCCTTTACGGAAAATATTGACATATTGAAACTGAAAATATTTTCAAGGCTGAAGTAGTTCAATATTCTTGAGAGTCCCTTGACAAAAGGAAAAAACTCATCCTCATCGAGATTGCAGAGAGAGTTGTGCTCGCTGACTATGCACCATATGTCGGGCAAAAAGCTTAGTGGCACATAGCTCATAAACCAAAAGGTCGACCCTGTTTCACCGATGAAACGCTTTCCAAGTTCTTGTTCCGCTTCGATAAAGTCCAGCCAGAAATTACCACCGTTTTCTTCATAATATTTCCTGCAAGCCTCCATCTGGATGCGGTGCTGGTTGGTTGGTACCTCTCCGCA
>CAZENC010000155.1:0-7148 GCA_964513115.1 uncultured Desulfobacteraceae bacterium
ATGCCCTTTTTTAAAGGCAGGGCCCTTGAACTGGCCGGGCCGGATTTCAGTGATATCATGCGCGATGACCTTTCCAACGGCCTGTTCAATAGGAATGACAGTTGCTGAAGATTTGTATTTATTAGGCATAGGACTTTGTTTCCCCCCTCGTCAGTTTAAGATTTTCGCTTTTAGGCGAATAGATTTAGTATAGATAAAATGGTTTAAAGATAATGCATTAAGAAACCAGGAGTCAGAATCCAGAATAAAGACCATAGTGACAGGCTTTCAATAGTACAAGAATTTTAAAGGCTCTATCAGGGATTGGCTTAATTATATATGTATATGAAGAAAATCGCTGGCCAATATGAGTTCCCCTCCATATGTTTTTCGGCACTGTGCCGTGATGTCCGTTTCCAGGCATTCCGGATAGAAATGTGTCAGGACCAACTTTTTGGCACCGGCTAGACTGGCAATCTGGCCGGCTTCAGAAGGCGTCAGATGGCCTTCGACCCCATTTCCTTCCGGAAAAGAACACTCCAATATCAAAAGATCGGTACCTGCGGCCAGGTCCACGATCTCCTCGCAGAAACCTGTATCTCCAGAATAGACAAAGCTTTTCCCCGATCTGTCTTTAATGCGGTATGCAATGCTTTCAGGGGAATGCATTACTGGACATGCAGTCAATGTAAAGTTGCGGTAATCTTTTTCGACCTTTTTATTCGCATCAAGCTCTTCAATAGTCATAACCTCGGAAGGTAGGGACAAGCAATCAACATAAGAATCCTGTAAACGGGAAATCAATTTTTTTGTTCCTGCAGGGCCGGTAATAACAAATGGCCTCCGTCTTTCGATAACGGACGGATTTCTGGTTGCAAAGAGAAAGTGGATTAAGTCTACTGTATGATCGGGATGAAAATGGGTGATGAATATCAGTCCGATCCGCTCAAAGTCTATGCCAGCTTTAGTGAGTTGGCGAAGCGAGCCGGGTCCCATATCAAAAACAACAGGATCACTATCTATCATAAGGAGCAGGGAAGGTGAGCCCCCGTAATTTAGTGGTATGCCTGTTCCCGAGCCTAAGTGGATCAATTCCATTCTAAAACAACCCTTGCCGCAAGTCCGCATGAATTGTTCTGTAAATTTATCAAAACTGTAAATGTTTTATATGACGAGAAGACTTGTTTAGTCAACATATTACCCTTGATTTTCATTTATGTGGTCTTTTGGTTTCATCTTTTGTGCTGACATATGGGGACTCAAGTACTTTATATGCTTTATATTCAGTATCTCAAAAAACACTTTATCATTGAAAGCGAATTATGTATGTTTATGTCTCAAGATAATGAGTTTTTGGCAATATTAAAACCATATGGTTTTGAAGGGTATGGATAAAAGGAGAAATGATGGCAAAGGTAGTAATTATTGACAGTAAACAGGATAACCTGGACTTCATGTCAACATCGCTGATGAAGTTGATTCCGGGCTGTGCTGTGTTAACTGCCCAATCGGAGGATGAAGGAATAGAAAAGGCACATACAGAATTACCGGATATAATAATAATTGATATTAAAATGGCGATGGATGGAGCCCGGTTTTGGAAGAGACTGAAAGCTGATGACAAAGCCAAACAGATTTTGGTTATCTTGCTCACCAATCCAGAGACGGGTGCCAAGGATCGGGCCAAAGGATTAGATGCCGGTGCTGTAAGTTTTTTAGCCAAACCTGTTGATGAAAGCGAATTAGTGGCACAAATTAATGCCGCGTTAAGGATAAAAGAGGAAAACGAATTCCTGCGCAATAAAAGGCAGTTGCTTAAAAAGGTTGCACAAGAAAGGACGGAGGCTTTACACGTGCGTACGCATGATCTTGGGCAGAGGATAAAGCAATTAAACTGCCTTTATAGTATGGCTGCCCTTCGTGAGAAACCGGGCACGACATTAGAGGAGATTCTTCAGGGTGTAACCGATCTCGTTCCACCTTCATTCCAGTTCCCCGAAAATACGTGCGCGCGTATTGTTATGGGATATCAGGAATTCAGGACAGATAATTTCAAAACAAGTGCCTGGAAACAGGACTGCGATATAATGGTAAATGGTGAGTGGGGAGGAACTTTGGAGGTTTATTGCCTTGAAAAACCGGAAGACGGCGAAAAACCCTTCCTGGAGGAAGAAATCAATTTGCTAAAGGCCATTGCAGAACGATTGGGAAGGATTGCCGAACGGGTAAAGGCCGAGGATGCGCTTCGAATTGAAAGTGAAAACGTTATTAGTATCATGAGATCCATGGAAGACTGGATTTATATCGTCAATGAGGAATACGATATAAAATACATAAACCCAGCGATTGAGAAAGAATTCGGCCCGGTTGAAGGCAGGAAGTGTTACGATTATTTTCGCGATCTTAAAGAGCCCTGCCAGGGATGTAGAAATCAGGATGTCTTTTCGGGAAAAACTGTTCGTTGGGAATGGGAACTTTCAAAGAACCAGAAAACGTACGATGTCCTAAGCACTCCTACAAGGAACTATGATGGCAGCATATCAAGGCTATCCATATTACGCGACCTGACTGCTCTCAAAATGGCTCAAAAAAACCTTGAGGAAAGGGAGTTGATTTACCGGAGCCTTACCGAATCCGTAGCTGATGCGGTTGTGCTCGTTCAAGACGGAAAGATACTGTTCGTAAATAATGCTTTCATCAAAATGTTCGGTTATTCGGAGTATGAAGAGATCTTTGAGTTGCCAATTACCGAGCTTTTTGACAGCGAGTTCAGAGAGCTTTTTCGCAAAGTTTTTGATCCAAAAGAAACAGACGAAGACATTGGGGCTCTGCTCTGGGGAATGTGTGCTACAAAAGGAGGGAGAAAATTCTGGGTATCAACTAACAGGAGCATTATTAGTTTAAAATCCAGGCCGGCCATTCTTGCTACTATGAGAAATATCACCGAGCAGGTACTCTGGGAAAAGTCGATGCAGGAGGATGCCGAGTATCTCCGAAAGGAAAATGTCAAGCTCAGGTCTTGTATCAAAGAGCGGTACAGGTTCGGCGGTATTATCGGCAAGAGTCTTGCCATGCAAAACGTTTATGAACTCATTCTAAAGGCCGCCGGTTCCGACGCAAACGTTATTGTCCTTGGCGAATCAGGCACTGGCAAGGAACTGGTTGCAAGGGCAGTTCACGAGATGAGTGATTCGGCCGACAACCCCTTTGTGCCTGTTAATTGTGGAGCAATTCCTGATAACCTTGTTGAAAGTGAATTCTTCGGACACGTCAAAGGCGCCTTTACCGGAGCGCATATTAACAAGACCGGCTACCTTCAAACAGCGGACGGAGGGACGCTTTTTTTAGATGAGGTAGGAGAGCTCGGATTGAATATACAGGTTAAATTATTAAGGGCCCTTGAAAGCGGTGAGTACATGCCTGTTGGGGATACCCATGTCAGAGAATCCAAATTTCGTGTAGTTTCCGCAACCAATAGGGATTTTTCGGAAATGGTCGGCAAGGGACATGTGAGGGAGGATTTCTATTACCGGATCAGTGTCATTCCCATTGTTTTACCGGCCTTAAGAGAAAAGAAGGAAGATATTCCCTTGCTAATAGAGCATTTCTTACGGCTCTATTGTAAAGGCAAGAAGTTGCCTGTTATACCTGGAAGGATTCTGGAAGTATTGTATAATTACAACTGGCCCGGGAACGTACGTGAATTGCAAAGTGTGATACAGAGGTATCTTGCAGTGGGCAATTTTGATTTTTTGGCCATAGATGGTAAATCAGAAAAAACAGAACTAGTGATTGATGAGGATCCTGGAGTGGGAGCGAGGGATCTTCGGTCTGCTGTGGAAATCTTTGAGAAACGCTTTATCCTCAATGTCTTAAATCAAAACCGATGGCAAAGGGGGAAAGTGGCTGATGCATTGGGAATAGACCCGAAGACGCTTTATATGAAGATGAAAAAGGCCGGGCTGTCCTGAATGAATATCGGGCAATATAGCCCGATTTGTTATAAACATAATATTTTCAAAGAATTATATCTGTTTTTACCTGTCTTGTCGGGTGCTCTAACCCGATTCCGCTCGTCCATATTTTCGAATCCCGCATTTGGCAATAGTAGAACCCGCATTAATTCAATGTCTTAATTGGGGTACCATACTTTTGGCATGCCTATTGCTGTATTGATAATACTGCACGGGGAAATCCAGCCACTATGCTGAAAGGGAAATGGTCCCATATGGATGTTCTGGTATTAGAAAATGATGCTTCTGTCCTTTCATACATTGTTGGATTGATTCAACAATGGGGGCACAAAACCGAGAAATCAAAATCGGGCTATGAAGCCATGAAAAAGGTCCAGGAAAAGATATTTGACCTGGTTTTGCTGGACACATCTCTTAACGATATAACGGCTCAAGAACTGATAGTTAAGCTCAAGGATTTAAGACCTGATATAAAAATCGTCACAATGACGGAATCCAACGGCGGGGAACTGGAAAAAGAGATCAGAACACTGGGAATCATATATTATATGTCAAAACCGGTAAGCAAGAAGGTCTTAAAAGACATCCTGGACCATATTTCAACCAAGAAGGCTGGGATGATCCCAGACAGTTAAGCCAAGATTCTCTTAATGATAGACAAGGCCTGTTGCCGTGATGTTCATATCTTTGAGAGATATTCTGACTGAATTTTGCAATATGTAAAAGATGTTGACAGGGTCTGTTTTTAAACCACTATTTTAGCGGGTGGTAAGATTAAGCATTCCATCGTTAAATCAAGCACTTAATTTAATACGGATTGATCTGCTTAACTGGCACAACTTTTGCGAACTTAATGGCATTGTTTCTTTTGTGTTTTAAAAACGGGTTGATTTTTTTGATAAATTAAATTCGAAATTAACGAATTTGTCACAGATCGTTGTGCTGGCAAATGAGAGAACGATTTGAGGAAATGCTACCAGCGGTCGATCCTGCAAAATAGGAACAATTAATTATAAGGAGGATGGTTTATGTCAAATCTCGTTGCACCACATGGTAAAGAAGAGAAATTGATGCCGTTATTGCTTGAAGGTGATGAGCTTCGGGCCGAGATCGAAAAGGCCAAGTCTTTAAAAAAGATAAAGATTACATCAAAGGAGAGTTCCAATCTTGTAATGATGGGGATAGGGGCGTTTACTCCTTTGACCGGTTTTATGACAAAGGCGGACTGGCAGGGGGTATGCGATAATTTTGTCATGTCAGATGGGACATTCTGGCCCGTCCCTGTTACGCTTTCCACCGATGATGAAGAAGTAAAGGATGGAGACGAACTGGCCTTGGTGGATGATGAGACAGGAATCACTATGGCAACGATTCAGGTATCTGAGAAGTACACCATCGAGAAAGAACACGAATGTAATTCTATCTATACAACAACGGATATCGAGCATCCGGGTGTTGCCAAAGTGATGGCCCAGCCAAAATATAACCTGGCAGGCCCAGTTAAGGTATTGAGCGAAGGTGTTTATCCCGAGCAATTTAAGGACATTTACCAGAGACCTTTTGAATCCCGTAAAATTTTTGAAGATTTGGGATGGAAAAGGGTTGCTGCCCTTCAGCTTCGAAACCCCATGCATCGTTCCCATGAGTTTTTGGCCAAGATCGCCGTGGAGGTAATGGACGGGATATATATCCACCAGCTTTTGGGCAAGCTTAAGGCTGGGGATATTCCGGCTGATATCCGTGTTCGTGCGATCCAGGCCCTGGTGGATAACTGGTTCGTTGACGGCACGGTAGTCCAGGGTGGTTACCCAATGGAGATGCTTTATGCCGGTCCGAGAGAGGCCCTGCTTCACGCTGTTTTCCGCCAGAACTATGGTTGTAGTCACCTGATCGTGGGGAGAGACCATGCGGGTGTGGGTGATTACTATGGCCCGTTTGATGCTCAGAAAATATTCGACGAAATTCCCAAAGGAGCGCTCAAGTGCCAGAACCTCAATATCGACTGGACGTTTCACTGCTATAAGTGCGGCGGCATGGCTTCCATGAGGACCTGCCCCCATGGAAAAGAGGACAGGTTGCTTCTTTCCGGAACCATGGTCAGGAAGACCCTGTCTGAGGGTGGTGACCTACCTGCTGAATTCTCCCGTCCGGAGGTGGTTAAGATACTCCAGGATTATTACCAAAACCTGGAGGAGAAGGTTGAGATAAAACTGCACGGTGCCGCCACCGGCGATGTAAAGAAGTAGACAGGAAGTGGTTTTTTGTGACTTTAGTCAATCAAACCTTAATTTGCAGGGAAAGGGGGTGTTAAAACGGAAATTCAATACCTGTTATTTGGATGATTAATTTAACTAGTCAAATTTAGGAGGTGTAATATGCCAAGTTTTGTAATAACAGAAAAATGTGACGGTTGCAAAGGGCAGGACAGAACCGCTTGTCTGTATATCTGTCCGAACGATTTGATGGTTCTGGATGCTGAAAGGATGAAGGCTTATAACCAGGAACCGGCTATGTGCTGGGAGTGTTATAACTGCGTCAAGATCTGCCCGCAGCAGGCAATCGATATGAGAGGCTATGCCGACTTTATGCCACTTGGTGCGAGCGTTGTACCTTTGAGAGGTACCGAAGACATCATGTGGACAGTCAAGTTCCGTGACGGCAGCATCAAGCGCTTTAAGTTCCCCATCAGGACCACGCCTGAGGGGTCTGCCCCGCCGGACGGCGGCTTCGGTTTTGGCTCGGCAACTCTGGATGATCAATTATTGGCCACTGAGCCTGCTTCACTAAGGGCCGATAAAGTGTGGACACTTGGGGACTAAAAAGAGGAGGTAGATATTATGCAAGATTTTGCAACTAAAGAAGTCACCACTGATCTTTTGATTATAGGCGGTGGTATGGCAGCAACTGGCGCAGCGGTCGAGGCGGCCTACTGGGCCAAAGAAAACGGTCAGAAGGTTGTCCTGGTTGATAAGGCGGCCTTTGATAGAAGCGGGGCAGTTGCAATGGGTCTTTCCGCCATTAACCAGTATGTGGGTGACAATACGCCTATTGATTATCTCAGCTATGTGCAGCAGGATCTCATGGGCCTCTGTCGCCAGGATCTGGTAATGGATATTGCCCGGCACGTGAATGGCTCCGTGCACATGTTTGAAGGATTCGGGCTTCCCATATGGAAGGATCCTGACGGCCAGTACG
>CAZENC010000156.1:0-7038 GCA_964513115.1 uncultured Desulfobacteraceae bacterium
AATAGCCCGGTACTGGAATAATAACCTCGTCACCCGGGTCAACAACCGCCATTAGAGCGGCAGCAAGCCCCTCTATAGCTCCGACAGTAACAATTGTTTCGTCAGGTGATGCTTCAATTTGATTAAAATCTTTCAGCTTCTTGGCTATTTCTTCACGCAGTTCATAAAGACCTGCCGGCTCAGAATAACCTCCTGTTTTGCCTTCATTTATTGCTTTGATTGCTGCTTTATTTATATGCTCCGGCGTACCGGAAGTCGGTTTTGCCCAGGATAGAAATGACACATCATCTATTTCTTTGGACAAACGGGTCATTTCATGAATAGCTGATTTCGGAATCTGTGAGACACGTTCTGAAACCAGCTTTGACACGCCTTGTTTATATTCCATCTTAACTTCCTTTTGCCTTGTTATTTCGCGGGTTCAACTTACAACCGCACTATGCTATATCCTTAAACAATCCCAAACTGAAAAATATGGGACAGATTTCCTTCCAATCATCATAAATGAAAATTCAACAATATGCAAGTCTGATGACAAGCCGTTTGAGAGCATGCAATTACACAGATTAAGCTTCCAATCGGACAAAAACAATGTTATTCTTGCACATGAAAGTTATAAAACAAATAATTTGAGACTAACAAACCGGAGCAGCTTTTATGGAAACAAATGTACCCATCAGAAAAGAAACATTTGAACTTTTGAAAGAGTATAACCAGGATGAAAGTTTAATAAAGCATGCCTTGGCAGTCGAAGCGGTAATGCGATATTTTGCCACTAAATTTGGTGAAGATGAAGAGAAATGGGGCGTAATTGGTCTGATACATGATCTTGATTATGAAAAATTCCCTGATCAGCACTGCAAAAAAACAGAAGAAATCCTTAAAGAACATAACTGGCCTGATGATTATATCAGGGCGGTGTTATCGCACGGCTGGGGAATATGTACCGATGTAGAGCCAGAGAGCAATATGGAAAAAGTCCTTTACACTATTGATGAGCTAACCGGCTTGATTGCAGCTACAGCCTTAGTCAGACCTTCCAAGAGCGTGCTAGACATGAAGGCTAAATCTGTAAAAAAGAAATGGAAAAACAAGTCTTTCGCTGCTGGTGTCAATCGGTCTATTATTCAAAAAGGAGCCAAGATATTAGGCATGGAATTAGACGAACTTTTTACCGATACGATTATGGGCATGAGGCAAGCAGCAGCCCGAATCGGGCTACAAGGTGACAATTTGAATGTGTAAATTATCTGTGGTATTGTTTTTGTTGCAGTTATCAATGGCTAAAAATGAATTCAATAAGGGTACTTGATGGATGCTATACAGTATCAGCCAATCGGATTAATCGCTTCGCCGTTTAAGGACAATATTGGTGTTCCCAGACAGGCTGTAGGTGCTTCGGAGATAAAAGGAACGATAGAAATATTTGATGATTTTTCCGGGGGGCTCAAGGACTTGGATGGTTTTAGCCATATTGTCATAATCTTTCATTTGCATATGGTCAAAAAAACAAGTCTTAAAGCCTGTCCGCCATGGGATGGCAAAGAGCATGGTGTTTTTGCTACACGCAGTCCCTATAGGCCAAATCCTATCGGTGTATCAGTTGTTAAACTTGAACACATCGATCAAAACATTTTACATATATCAGGTGTTGATATGGCTGATGGTACTCCGGTTTTGGATATAAAACCTTATGTGCCCGATTTAAATCCAACCAAAGATGTCAGAATTGGCTGGTTGACTGATAACGTCGAAGGAATGAACAAAAGCAAATCCGGCGACTGCTGATTTGCTATGATTTTTGAGTTTGCTATGACATGTAAATGGTACAACATTTGTCCGCTGAGAAGATTTGAAAGACAAGGAAAGCTGGGCAAATCTTGGGAGCAGGATTATTGTATATCTGCTACCAATTGGCAAAACTGCAAAAGGTATCAATTAGAAGAAAAAGGTATTTATCATTCTGATAATATGTTGCCCAACGGAGAAATCGATGAGTCAATTGGCATTTGGAGTGATTAAATGTCGATTCTACTATGATGCTCTCAATGTATGAGTATGGTGATATGAAAATATCAATGAATTCGGAAGATTAAAATGAGTGTTTTATTCAGACTGTTGACTTTTGCCTTTTTTATATGGATAGTCTGTTATTTCTTCTACTCTCTCGGCAAAAGAAAGGCTTTAGAAAACCAAAGAAGTAAATCCAAAAACAAGTACCAAAGAAGAAAGGTTGTTAAGTCTTCCGTGGTGGAAAAGGAAAACGATAGCGAATGACAGAACCCAAACTTAACTGTCCTTTTTGCTCAGTGAATATTGAGCCTAAGATCATCGAAAAACTTGGAACCGTTGTAGCTATCGAGGATAAAAATCCGGTAACAAAAGATCATATTTTGGTGCTTCCAATTCGCCATACATCGGACTTTTTCTCCATGACCCTTGAAGAAAAAAAGGATGCTGACAACCTGATCCGGATTCTTCGCGATAGAATTGAAAAATCCGACTTGACGGTCACAGGGTTTAATATTGGCACCAACTGTAGAAAAAGTGCGGGCCAGACTATCATGCACGCCCATATTCATCTGATTCCACGACGAAACGGCGACACGCCGAATCCTAAAGGCGGTGTGCGTGGCGTGATACCTGAGAAAATGGGGTATTAGATAGCCTATTAGGATCCAAAAGATTTTCCTGCCCTTTTCAATAGAAACACGGTAACAGTCTCACGATGTAAGACACACCCATTTTCCCTCGAATTTTCCACTGTCATTATAGGTTATCATATTCGGTGTCTGGCACCCAGCATAGGCAGTGGTATTGCTACATCATGAATTGATTGGTTGGCAAAAAAACATTTTCACTTGCTGGATTATGGCATTGTTGGTTGCTCCAGTTTTATCCTAATATTGGTGATTAAAGCTGTCATCGTCGAGAAACAAAAATTGAGCAGACCAGTCAAAGCACATTCAATTGACAAGTGTTTTACCCTTCGAGTTGATGCCACCAAAGTCTTATATAGAGACCTTTCTGAGCATAGTATTCATTAGCCAACCTGCCTTCTCGGGTGCTCAAATCCCACGATAGCCAATTTTCCGGTGCAAACACAAAATATAAATATGGGTACCCATTTTTTTAACATGGGCTTGACCACAATGTCCCGCGGCCAAGCCCATATTTTGTACAAAAAGCCTGGGGTAAAAAAATAAAATGCCAGAATACACAAAAATCAATTTCAATTACAGGAAAGATATCTCAGATTATTCAGACTTAGTTGAGATTCTCTTTCCTGGCAATCGCAACCAGCAGCACGTAGCAGCTTGCATTCTGTTCGAGCTCAAGTGGGCTGAGAATATAATACCCAATCTTGTCTATATTGAAAATAAATACAGCACATCCCGCCGAATACTGCAAAGGGCAAGAGCAAAACTTTCAAGACTCGGGCTTATTGAACACATTAGTCATCTCAACAGCCGATACGGTGGCCAGCATGGCTGGAAATTATCGAACAGATTTGAAGGGGCATTGAAGCGGTTGGCTGAGAAGTGTGCGTCATTGCGTGACAAAAAAACCAGTTCAAAGGATAAGGATGAGATGTTTATAGAATTTGCTGATGCACATCGCAAAACGTCCGTTATTCCTCTCATCTAATCTGATCCGACTATCTGGTTATAACTTAAGCCATTGCCCCTGTTATAGAGTTTAGATACCTCTTCATCAGACAAACTTCTGGTCCAGACCCCAAATTCATCAAAATAGCCATTCCACCAGTATTTTCCGGGGCTTGCAGAGTTCTGGGAACCGACGATAAAACGTCGCCTTTTATCCTTGTCCCAAGTAACAGCACTATTTCCTCTAGCATCAAATATAGATCTCCCGTTGACGAAAATGGTATAAGAACTTCCCTTTTTTCTTAAAACATAATGGTACCATCGATTTGAGGAAATACTCAAAAGATTTGCTTGGTAGTTGTTCGTAAAGCCCATATTTGCACCAATAAATCTTAGCTTGCCATCGTAGATATCTAACAAAAAATACGCATTAGATCCCTTCGTATAATAAGTAGACCAGATGCCGTCGTTGCTATTGCTTAAGCCGGTATTGTATGCCCACATCGATAAAGTAAAATCGTCACCTGCGGTTAGATCAGGTAACAATGTATCATTCCAGGCAATAGCATCATTTCCATTAAAGGCCCATCCATAATTTTTTATACCTTTGCATTTAACTTTTGGAGCCCCCCACATCAAAGACGAATTTTTACCAGAGACAATGTCGATGAGTCCTCGATTATTTGTGTTCTCTTCACAGGAATAATAATGAATCAGGCCATTGCTTAGAGTCCCTCTATTTGACTTCCAGGCCGTTGCATTAGTCTCACTGCTTTGCCTTATCCCGCTGTTGGAAGAGGCTCTAATTTGTCTGTTTCCATTTTCTGCATCGTAAAGCGTATCCCAAAGTTTTGCTTTACCTGAAGCACAAAACCATCCACACTCAGACAATTCCATTCGTGCCTGGGTCAATTGCTTGGTTGCTAAGTAGCCCCGAGTCCGCTCAATGTGGCGCCGGTTATCATAGCCTGAAATAAAAATAAATATAACCCCCAAGAACACACTCGCCCATATAGCTGTCTTACGAGTAAGAACTTTTTGTTTTAGTTGCTTTATAAATACTTGCCTTTCGACTATGATAATCGAAATCCCTAAATAAATTGAATATATGATTCTTGCGGCCATAATTTCTGTTAAGCCAGCAGCTTTTTCTAAAATCACCTCGACAATAGCTACAACTATCATGCCTGGAAGAAATACTGCAAAGAGAGTGGCAAGGATTAACTTTATTTTTTTGACAAAGCCTTCTATGGCTACTATCCATCCTATTGAGAGGATGATGGATATAAGAGTTGCTGCAAACCACCAAAGTTTATCGGCATCTATATTGCCACTCAGCCATATTACCGCAAATCCAATACCGCCTAATATCATCGCAATTATTGAAACAATTTTTGTGGATTTCCTGGGTTCAGTAAAATCTTGCCAATCTAATGGTTCGCTTGGCGATACAGTATCCTCTTCATAGGGGAGTTCAAGTTTTTTCATAGCCTCACTACTTCCTGCCGCTGCAGCCCGGGAATACAATTCTCTTGCCATCTTGGAATTCTTTGGTATGCCCAGCCCCTTACTGCATAGAAAGTCAAGTTTGTCCACAGCAAGACTATATCCAGCATCTGCCGCTTTAAGGTACAACTCCAGAGCTTTCTCGTAATCTTTAGAGATACCTATGCCATCCTGATACATTATACCAAGATGAACCATACCTGAAGTATCTCCTGCCTCCGCTGCTTTACGATACCATTCAATGGCCTTTTTGTAATCTCTGGTAACACCTGTGCCATTCTCATACAAGAGGCCGAGCTCAGTCATGGCACATATCTCTCCTGCTTCTGCTGCTTTGCGATAGCATTCAGCGGCCTTTTTGTAATTCTGGCCTAAGAATAATCCTTCTTCATACGCACTACCTAATATATAGGCAGCTTTTTCATCTCCCTCATTACTAAGCTGTTTTATCTGCTCAATGACTTCGCCAGCCATTTTTTTAGCCTTTCTAACATTGAGTGGGAAACCACAGTCCCCTTTATAATAAAATCCGGCGATCAATATTTTGCCAAAAGGATCACCTTGTTCTGCCAAATCCAAAAGCAACTCGATTGCCTTGTCAAAATTGATCTCTCCTGCGGTGCCACACAACAATGCAAAAGCTTTACATAGTTTGTTTCGATTTACTTCCGATTTTATGGACACCGGACTATCTGCTTTAGTTGCCAAAGGGATATTCTCCCTCAATCCGTCGAGCACAGCATCCACATTCTCCGCTCTTTCCGATGGCTTCTTGGCCAAACACTTGTAAACCACAGATGTAATGTTTTCTTTGATATTCTTTAATTTCGGAGGTTCCTCCTCCAAGTGCTTAGACTTTATCCCAACGCCAGAATCGTCAAACGGCGGATCACCATCGAGTATCTCAAATAAAATTACACCCAGTGAATAGATATCCGCCTTGGGGCCTACATCCTTCTGGCGAGCAGTATGTATCTGCTCAGGACTCATATAATATGGAGTGCCGAGACTTGCTTGTGTCACTGAAGAAACATTCTTTGAAAAATGTTCCACATTTCGGGATATTCCAAAATCCGATACTTTCACAATTATTTTGTTACCATCTTTGCATAAAAGAACATTTTCGGGCTTTAGGTCCAGGTGAACTAAACCTGCATTGTGGATTGCCTTAACACCAAAACAGGCCTGCCTGAATAATTCTAGGCCTTCGGATACTCGATGTTCTCTGTTATGTTTGTTTTTATTCAGCCAAGATCGCAAACTTCCTTCTTCAGCATACTCCATGGGCAGGATAACAAAAGAAAGACCTTTATAATCAACCGTGTGGATATCATATGTCCTTATGATATGAGTAAAATCGTTAATGCGGTCTCTCAGTCGTAACTCCTGCCGCAGTTGTTCGGCAGCTGCCTGAGTCTGGCCGGAACCGGCAACTACAACTTTCAGAGCAACATCACTGCCATGTTCGCGGTCATGAGCCTGATAAACACTGCCAAAGCCGCCAACTCCAAGCCTGTTCTTTATAGTAAACCGTCCAAGTAATTCCTCGCCCTCAGACAAGGGTACTTCATTGCTATTTGGGCCCTCAGTAAGAAATGTTCTGCTGATGTCATTGCTAGATGTTTTTGTTTTAACCGAATCTTGTCCTTGTGTAGGAGTAGCCCATCCTGATAAAGGTGCTTGGCACTTGGGACAAAATTTCCACTTTGGCTTAACCACTCTTTGGCACTGGGGGCATAACCGGGCGATAGGTTTGCCACAATTCGGACAGACCTCAAAGTTAGGTTCCAACGGCTCACCGCAATTCTGGCATGTAATGATCGAGCTTTCGTCATTCATTTGTGAAAACCTTTATATATCTTCACTAATATTCATCATCTGTTCGAGCCAAACTCTTGCCTCCCAATTGGCTAATACTCTCAAT
>CAZENC010000157.1:0-6992 GCA_964513115.1 uncultured Desulfobacteraceae bacterium
GAAAGGTTTTTACGGCGGAATAAAGACATTCCCCGCAAAAAGATATAGCCGGCTTATTGAAAAAATAAAATATTGAAATCTTGGTAGACGCTTATGACACTTGTACCGGAATTACAAATCGGTCTGTGGACCGGCTGGTGGTTTTCAGCTGCCTTTGGATTGATTAATCTTATTATGGTGGCAGTATATCCAAAAGGCTTTTACAGGCGACTGTTTCGTTTTCCTCGATTCACGTCCCTGAAAGAAAGAATAGTCTCTATGAGCAGTGTCTTTCTGTTCGGGAGAGGTCTGATCATCTACTCCGTTTTCGTACCGCTGAGACTTGATACGGTCTGGTTCCTTGTGGGAACAACGGTTTTTGTTTCGGGTCTGGTTGTCCACACCGCTGCTATGATTAATTTTGCCGTCACTCCGCCGGACCGTCCGGTTATAAAAGGGGTTTATAGGTTTTCACGACATCCTATGCAGGTGATCGCGATCGTAATGTGGCTCGGCGTCGGAATTGCAACGGCATCGTGGATTATAGTAGTTGTATGTTGTTTGCAAGTATTTTTATCGTACAGGTTTCTGATTGCACAAGAGCGTTTCTGCCTTGAGAAATATGGCGAGAAATATCGGGAATATATGGAAAAGACTCCTCGGTATTTCCTGGTTTTAAAACGTGAATCAGGCTAAAATCCATGTTTTTCGCTCTTTGAGTTCGACCAGTGCCCTGTTTGCCTCTTCAACAATCTCTATTATGGGCATATAGATTTTTTAATGTCTAATAAATGTTAGCGATCTGCGTTGGTTAGGCAGTACAATACCCAGCCGTAGATACACAGGTTGACGGTCAGCATGAGAATACCGAGGGTAATTTGCATTTTTTGGGTAAGCGAAGAGGGGTAGATAATGGGAACAATGTAATGCTCAACAAAACCGGCTTTATAGCCGGCCGCGCCACCTGCCTGGCGAAGCCAGTTCTCAATTGGAGTCAGAGGACAAAGCCAACCGCGAAACTCGATCAAGGCCGCCCACAGGACAGCCGGGATATGGACACAGGCCCACCATTTCCACCTGAGTACCAGGAACCCGCCGAGCACTGTAAATGCTATGAAGCAGAGGTGGATGAGAACCGTCATGTCAGCGAGTATTCGGTAATGCATTCCTTTAGGCTGTGAAAAATGTCGATTGCCTTACTTCGGCTTAAGCAGGACCTTGAGATCGGCAAAGGGATTATGTGTTAAAGACTCTTTCTGTTCCTTGCCTGCTTGTGCGCCACCCCCCTCTATATAATCCAAGTAGCGACGGTGCTCATTTTCATGACAGTAGATACACAGGTTTTCCCAGTTGCTGCCGTCAGGAGGGTTGTTGTCATGGTCATGGTCCTTGTGGTGAACGGTCAGCAGATGAAGGTTTTTGCTGGTGAACTCGCGGCCACAACGGGCGCAAATCCACGGATGAATTTTCAAGGATTGCTCCCGATAGGTTTTTTCGCGTTCAGCCTGAGCTTTACGGGCCTCGGCAACAACGCGGCTGATTCTGTCACTGTCTTTTCTTTTCCCTGATATCCTCTTGGGGCCGGAATTTTTGAGGGGCATTTTTAGATTCTCCAAATTTTCAGGGCCAATTATTTAAATCGCGCGGAGATTCAAGTGAATTTTCGGCGATGTCAACACCAAAGCTCATGTGGTTTTACTTTTTCCTGGCAACGACAATCATGCGATTTGTCATGAGCCCATAATCCATTTTTTTTGAATGTGATACAAAGTCCTTTTGGATTGTCACCGAATCAAAACCAGCGGATTTCAACATTTTTGTTATTTTCTCCGGACTGTAGAGGTGCGTGCAATACTTTGCATCCCTGATTAGGCCCTTGGTTCTGGAGATGACAAGCTCGCGGCAGTAAATGATGTCCTCATAAAGATTCCTCTGGCGGCAGACCACGATATCGTCATTGGCTTCATGCCAGGATTGAGGAACAAAATTATCTAACACATACTCCCTGTTGGGCAGATCCAAGAGAAGTAAGCCTCCTGGAATGAGCAAACGGAATGCTTCACCAAGGATCTTCCTGTTCTCATCTTCATTAATCGAATAGCCGAAGGAACTGGCCATTACTAGAATAATCCTGAACCTGTTATCGGGCAGATCAGAATGCCGTGCATCGCATTTTACAAAGCGGGTATTAAGACCTTCCTTTTGTGCTATATCCTTACCCAGGTCAATAAGCACCCCGGAGTAATCCAGAACGGTTAAGTCCTTAAAGCCCCGACGGGATAGTTCCAGGGAATGGCGGCCATGACCACCGCACAAATCCAGTATTGCCCAGGATTTTTCGAGGGCAAGGAACCTCTCCAGAAAATCCACTTCCTGGGAGGTCAGGTTTTCGTCGCACACGGAGCGGGCATCAGTTGTGAGATATATTTCATCGAACAGAAACTTCCACCAGTCAGGATCCACCTTTTCCATTCAATTTTCCTCGTTTATCAGGTCCGCACCCAGACTGAAAAGTCCGTCGGAGACCATCAGGGCCGGGCTGCCCCGCCATGCTTGTTTCAGTGCCAGCGTTTTTTCTTCTTTCCCCACTTTTACTACATGGTCCAGTTGTCCTTCACGCCATAGTTCTTCCAGTTTGACAGCATCCTGCCAGAGATTGCGGGCGTACCGCCTCAGTTCATCCAGATGGTCCATGGTCAATAATCTCGGCCTTGGCGTGATCATGATTGGGCCCAACAGATAAGTAAACCCCATCTCAATTGCCTTTCGGTTAACTTCCTCCTGGATCTGTGAAAGGGCGTTATATCCCAGATTCAATAATCCGTGGTTTATCTTGTCCACTGCCGCACGGGGAGTCATATCGGTTTTCAAGATTGCAAGGGGCTGGATTCCTCCGCCTGAACCTACATTCGTAGGAACGCCTCCAAAGCGGGCTAAAAACCCCTGAAGACCTTCGTCCGTTATGAAACAGCGAAAATCGGTCTGCCATTCCTTGAGATACAGTGTTCGCTCTTCAGGCAGCGGCCATGTGATTTGTTCAGACCACAATGATAAGGGAACCATCTGCTGGACAATGTAATTACCGGCGCTAAGTGCAGTATGAATGTGCTTTTTGCGGCTCTTTTTCATATATCCCACGAATATGCCTTGGCCTGAATATCCGTGTGCAGGTTTAAGCACCAGGCTCTCCCAGTGTCTTTCAGTCCAGGCAACAAGATCTTCTATTGATTCTCCTTCCGGCCCTGTAGTGCTGCGCTGATAGAACTGCCGGGTCCAGGGCGTATGCACTAGAGTATCCTCACTCAATATGTTCCGGTATTTTTCCGTGATTATTTCGAACAGACTTTTGGCCCCCAGGGGCTCCATTCCACGGGGATTTACCAGGATACCCTGCGTTATGGCCTTTTTGATAGGCCCAATATCTTCGTCATGCCCTATCTTGATAAGAACATTCATGTTGAAATCCATGAAAATAACGGTGGCTTCCTCTCCTCTGCAGCATACACTGTTATTTTTTACAGAAAGGTGCCCCGGCGCGGCCAGAGAGGCCTTGACGCCATCAAGTGTGTTCAGGTAGTCAACGAAATTTTTGTTTTCCAGCACAACGTCAAGGGTTTCTTTTTCAGCAAGAAGTACCGCATGAACGGTATTTCTCCCGTGGGAATTTTCATGGGCTCTCAGTAACATGCGGGCAAAGCCGGGCACGGCATTTATCTGCGGGTGTTCAAAATCAATATCAACTCCGATATCAATGTTTTCTAAAATCAAATCCCAGGCCATTTTACCCAAAAGTTGGGCTATGCGTTGATATTCCCATCCCCCCGGACTCCCCATGTTCCATTCGCCGTGATACCCCTTAATCGTTTTCATTTGATTCTGGCTCCTGACTTCTGTCTCCTGCTTGCCCGCCGTCTTTTTGGCGGGGTTCCCGAGTAGTTACTTCCTTTTTTGTAAAATGAGCCTTTAACCTTTTTTCCACAAGATGGAACGGTATCTCACCTCCAGCTAAGAGCGTATCGTGGAAAATTTTCGGGCCTAATCCAAAAAAGAATTTTTCGCGCAGCCGGAGTATCTCATATGTCCCCATAAAATAGCACAATTGATATCCAGGTGTCAGGCAAAACCGCTGGATCTGTCTTTGGGCCCTTTTTTGGGAGAATCCAAGGAACTGGATCTCTTTTTCCGCCTCAGCCAAAGTCATTTTGCCTGTCTGAAGTTCCACATCCAGCACAGCCCTGAGACAACGCCAGAGTTGCCGTTGCAGTTGGACAAGCTTCTGGTGCGGATCCTGGATGTATCCCAGTTCGTCTAAGAGTTGTTCCGAATAGCAGGCCCATCCTTCGTAGAAAAGGGGGGATTCTATCTGGCGCCGGATAGGATTGGGATGATGAATTCGAATATGATCCAAAATATGATGTCCGGGATAGGTCTCATGTGCGGATAGATAAGGACAATGACTGGAAATCATTTCAAGGTCCTCTTTTCCGGGGGTGATATAGAATATGCCTTGGCCTTTGGTATCTCCGGTTAAGGGGGGGCTGTAAGAGGCTGTGGCTCTTAGGGATTGCAGATAGGAAGGGGTTTCGAGAACAGTGATCTCTTCACCGGCAGGAAAGGAAATAATGCTTTGTGAGTAAAAGAAACGACGGAGGCTATATACTTCCTTCTCATACAGATGCATGAATTCTTTGCTTGAAGATATGGGAGGAGACTGTTCACGGATGATAAGATCCCAGGTCTTACGGCTGTCTATTCTTTTTGCCAGTGCATGGATTTTTTCCAGGGTCTTTTGATAGGTGCTTCGAGCAATTTCCAGAATTTCGTTTGGGGTTTTGGGATAATTCAGGCTCAACGTCAGTATTTTTGTGAGCCCCTCTTCGCCTACGGCAAATGGCTCTCCCGGGGAGAATTGAAGTAGAGCCCTTTTGTACCTATCCCATGCTTCGCAGACCTCTTTGTTAATTTTGATGAGTTCCCTGTTATTTTCAATCCTCTCCTCAATAAACGACTTTACTTCACGGCTATAAAACTGAATAGCATCCCGGGCCATACCAATTGCCACACGGAGGGAGGTCTCAGAGGGAGATCGAAGAATTTTTGAGGCCAACCTGAGAAACGAGGGAATTTGGGCAAAAAGGGTAATTAGATCATATTTTACCTGGTCGGGCGTGCCGTGTCTTCTGGATATAATGTGATCAGTTGCAAAAAGAGGTATTTTGACATAGAGGGTTGGGTCATTTTGCCAGGTCTGTGCATCATCGAATTCCCTGATAAAGCTCTTCATGCTTTGCTTGAGAAAAAGGCGGTCTATGAGTTCTTCAAGGCCATTTGCCTGTTTCATCGAGATTTCACCCAAAAGGTCCCGCACGTAACGGACATGGTCCTGAATCCTCTCAGGTGTGAGAACGTCTAAAACGCTCAGATACTGAATAGCAAACTCGGATCGGGGGAGAAAATAGAACTCGTCACTGGCGGACATCTGTGGGAGATGTTTCCCCAGATAGTCAAAGTATTCTTTCGCAATAGAACCTGGATGCCTTTTTATTGCAGTCCTGTTTTTCATGACTAAATATACTCTCTGCCGTAGAGATTTTTCTTATTGTTGAAAATGCATGATAAGCACTTGCTTGTCTTTAATGATTAAGCGTTCAGTACTCAGCTGTCAGTGACCAGATAAATAAACCTTGACACCTTAGCCATTTGGAAAAAGTGACCGCCGTGGCCCTTTTTTGCCTATTTTAAAAAAGCTGAAGTGTCAAAAAAATAGAATTGATGTAGTTTGGTGAAACTATGTATTTTTATCAGATAGGTTTTTCGAAAGTCCAGAAAAAGACGGAAGAGGCTGACAAAGGATGGACTACAAAAGAAATAAGGCATGTCAGTTGTGCTAAGTCAAGGCTCAAGCATCGACAGGGATTGTCACACCTGCGGGTTATCCAAAACTTTCCTGATCCCTAGAGACAGCTGTTTTAGGCTGAATGGTTTCTGAATAAAGCCGTTGCATCCACGATCCAGTATCTCGCTGGCCTCGCCATCGATGCTATACCCGCTGGACAGAAGCACTTTTATGTGAGGATTGATTTCCTTTAATCGGTCATAGGTAATTCCCCCGCCCATATCAGGCATGATAATGTCCAGGATTACTATATCAACTTGATCCATATTTTTCTGGCAAACGCTTAATGCCTCTTTACCATTTTTCGCTATTAAGACCCGATATCCCATTTCCTCTAACATAAGCCTTCCTACATCAATAACCATTTCCTCATCGTCTACAAGGAGAACGGTCTCTGTGCCTTTCAGCACTTTTTCATCTTTTGCCTTTTCTTCAGTCACCTTCTTTTTAGAGGCGGGAAGGTAGACATTAAAGGTGGTTTCCTTTCCCTTTATACTATTAACAGTAATGATACCGCCATGGTTTCTTATGATGCCGTATGCAGAAGCCAGGCCCAAACCCGTGCCCATTCCCATCTGTCCGGTTGTAAAAAACGGGTCAAATATTCGCTGTTGGGTAGCACTGTCCATGCCTATCCCGGTATCAGTGATAGATATTATGACATATCTGCCCGGCTCTATGGCAAGAAGCTTCGCATTGATACCCTCGATGGTCTCATGTTTCGTCTCAACATACATTTTGCCCCCTCCGGCCATGGCCCGTGAGGCATTGACGTAAATGTTTAAAAGGACTTGCTTAATTTGACCACGATCCACCTCTGCTGCCCACAGGTCCTTTTGGAGCTTTGACTTGATCGTGATTTCCTTTTTAGTACGACCAAAAATTTTTAGGCTTTTTTTGATGATGGGGTTCAAGTCAGTGGGTTTGACCTCGTATTTACCGCCTCTGGCAAAGCCTAAAAGTTGCCTGGTTACTTCCGTGCCGCTTTGGACGTATTGTTCTATGTTTTTTAGCTTTTCATAATGGGGGCTTTGGGGATCAGTGTCCAGGAGTATGAGGGAAGCATTCCCCTGGATTCCCATTAGCAGGTTGTTGAAATCATGTGCAAGTCCACCGG
>CAZENC010000158.1:0-6987 GCA_964513115.1 uncultured Desulfobacteraceae bacterium
TCAAGGGTCACGTCCGCCTCTCTGATGGCGTCTATGAACATGCACGAAGCGGCACTCTTATCAAGGATATACAGATCGGTGCCAGCATGACCGAGGACAGGCTCACTCTGGAAAAGGCCCAGGCCACGGATGGGGAGAACGGCAAGATTGTTGCTAAAGGGCAGCTCCATTTTCTTCCTAAAAAGGGGTTACCCCTTCAACTGGAACTTCATCTCGATAACAGTACCCTTGTTCGTCGGGATGATCTGACAATTACCACCAATGGCAAACTGGATTTATCCGGCTCAATGGAAAAGATGAATGTCTCCGGCGCTTTAACGGTGGGGCCTGCGGAACTTCGCATACCCAAGAGCCTTCCCCCTGAAGTAAAGGAGCTGAAGGTTGAAGAGATCAATCTCCCCGCCCAGAGACCCCGGCTGGCACAGACGTCGCCCCAAAAGAATGCCGGCAGGTTAAAGCTTGACCTTTCCTTGGAGATCCCTGGAAGGGTTTTTGTAAGGGGTCGGGGTCTTGACTCGGAATGGAAGGGAAAAATTCGCATCACAGGGAGCGAGCGACAACCTGCTGTTACAGGATCACTATCCGTCATCCGCGGACGCTATAACTTTTTTGGGAAACCCTTTTCCCTTACCAAAGGAGCTATCTATTTTGGCGGAGAAATCCCCCCATCTCCCAGGTTCGATGTGATAGCCGAGCACATACGTTCAGACATAAATTGCCGTATCCTTGTATCGGGAAACCCTTCGACCGTCACAGTCAATATGGAGTCGGACCCACCCATGCCTTCCGATGAGATTCTGGCCCATCTTCTTTTCGGACGGAGTGCAACCAATATAACCCCTTTTCAGGCCCTCAGGCTGGCGCAGGCCTTAGATTCATTGAGGGGCGGGGGAAGTGGTATGTTTGATTTCATGGATCGCACACGAAGACTTATTGGCGTGGATGAATTGAACATCAAACAATCGGATGACAAGAGTGGAGAGACTTCGGTTAGTGCTGGCAAATACATGCGGGACAATGTATATATGGAGGTTGAGCAAGGCCTGGGGCCTGATACGGGAAAGGTCTCTGTTGAGATAGAACTTACGCCCCATATCGGCGTAGAGACGGACATGGGAGCAGACGGACAGAGCGGCCTCGGGGTAAACTGGAAATGGGATTATTAATCCCCCTGTCCTGCACTCCAACCACATAGCCCGGTCTGTGGAAAACAACAATACCAATCATCTTAACTCTTCAGGACCAATAATGCCGCCCGAAAGAACGGCGCTTAAAGCCTCATCAATACTCCATCCGGGATCCCTGGTTTGAGACTCCTTTACCACTACCATCGTTCCTGAAATGGGATTGGGAGGTGTTGGCACAAAGACTTTCAGAAGCTTTTCCTTTTCATCCTTCCGGTCAATGATGGTTCCAGTTACGAATCCTATGGTCCACATACCTGGTTTGAGATACTCAACAAGGACGGCGCGCTTGAATACCTGTTTCTCTGGTAAAGAGAGGGTTTTACCAAGTTGCTGACCAACTTTATAAGTTGTTTTAATCAATGGGATATTGTTTGTGATTTTTTCGAGAAGGCCAAAGGCTTGTCTGCCAACCACATTGCTTGCTACAAGGCCCAGAATGTAGAGTGATATCAGCACGAGCAAGATGCCGAGGCCAGGAAAACTGAAACCGAGTACCTGATCGATGATTTTGACTGCTCGTTGATCAATGTTGTTATAGAGGATTTTCAGAGCAAAATAGGTCAAAACAAGGGGGATAATTGCCAGGAGTCCCCTGATAATGTATCTCTTCAAATGGTTGATTACTTTCTTCATGCCTTTTATCTGCCCCTTTCGGTGTTAACTTCAATAGTTTTACGCCACTTCTTTCTTTTTAGCTGCCTTCTCCATACATCTAATCATGTTCGTCCTGGATACTACCAACCAACTCCTCTATGATGTCTTCTAACGTAATCAGCCCTATAATCTTTCCCCCTTGATCCTGCACAATAGCCTGATGGAGTTTCCGGGCCTGGAAACCTCGTAGTTGAGCACCAATTGTCTTGTCAGCAGAGACAAAGAAGATTGGTCTTATGATCTCTTTTAGAAAATCAGGGCTTTTCTTATCAATCAACTGAAATAGATCCTTTGCGTGTATGAACCCTATGATATCCAGATCTTTGCCATTACTGATGGGAAACCTTGTGTGGCCGGTTCTTAAAATAACATTGTAAATCTCTTCGGTAGATGCATCTGCATCGAGAACAACCATTTTTTCTCTGGGTACCATTATCTCTCCAACAGCCTTATCATTCAAAGTAAAGACTCTTGAAAGCATCCCCCTCTCATCGGAGGTTATGGCCCCATCGCCCCATCCCATCTTGATACATGTCAGGATTTCTTCTTCGGTCATCAGGGGTTTTTCCATTTTAGACACATCAATGCCTATTAAATAAAGCAGCTTGTTGCTGATGAAACTCACGACCACAACAAACGGATTGAATATAATCATGATTACACGGAGAATTGGTGCTATCATAAAAGAGACGCGTTCATTGAAGTATTTAGCGTATACCTTGGGAGTGATCTCTGCAAATACCAGGATGGCAATCGTTAATACACCGGTCACGTAAGCGATACCCCTTTCTCCCCAGATCGATATGGCAAATGCCGTGGCGATAGCGGACATGGCCACATTTACCAGGTTGTTTCCCAGTAAAATGGTCCCGATGAGCTTCTCAGGTTTTTCCAGTAAACGCTCGACAAGTCTGGCTCTCATAGGTCTGGTTTCGGCCACGTGTTTCAGCCTAAGTCTACTGATACCCATCAGGGCTGTTTCAGAACCTGAAAAAAAGGCTGAAAACCCTAATAACACAATTACGGTAAAGATCATAAAAACAAGACTTGTTTCTCCCATATACTTCTTCTCCTGATCTATAATTTATCAAATCTGAATTATATATTATAGACTATCGAAAAATCCTAGAACACTTAATTTTTCGATCAATTATGGTAGTAAGTAACGCGGTTTTTAGCAAACCCAAATTGTCGATTTAATTGGACACTCATGAAAGAAGATACTAAAAAATCTGCCGTAATACCAGCCCGACTGACGACATCCAAGAACAATACCACAGCACCATAAGTCTTCTTCATTGTTGATATCCAAATCAAATTTTCCTATACTCATATTCTAAAAAAGGGAATTCTTGTCACACCAACCGGTTCCTTGATCCCTGAATCATGGGATACGAAAAAGGGGGCCATGCAGGCCGCTGCTTAAAGAAGATCATTGGACCCGAGGAGTTCGGAAATTGATCCGGTCGTAAGGGCCCAGAGATATGGAAAATGGCAAGATGGACAGGCCAAAAACGTGTCATCGTTCTTATGTCAGATTTTTGCCGCATAGAGGATGATTCCGATGTCCGGTTATCCTCTGAAATGGATTACGGAGAATCTGGCCGTGGGGTATGCCCCGAGATCGGAAGAGGATCTTGAAAGGGTTAAGGTCCAAGGCATCACCTCCATTGTGAATCTATGTGCCGAGTGCTATGACCTTCACGCCATAGAAGAGCAAAGGGGGTTTCTGGTCCATTTTCTTCCTCTTCCGGACGAAGGGGCCCCGGATATGGAGGAGATGGAAAAGGCCGTTGCCTGGATAGATGAATCGATCGCTTCGGGAAACAAGATCCTGGTCCACTGCCGTTTTGGTATTGGTCGCACTGGCACCTTTGTCGTGGCCTATCTTTTAAGCAAGGGATATTCCCTCAAAGCAGCGCTCAGAAAAATGGCGCACACGCCTTCGGCCCCTTTCAGCAGGGACCAGTGGGAACTGCTGGAGCGATATGGAAAAAAGGTAGGTGCCTCAATGAAAATCGATCCATCCTATAAAGATCAGGAGGGTGAGGGGGACACCTTTTTCAGAAAATGGGCGGCTATGGTGAAATGGTTCACGGAAAAGGATGGCAGTCTGTGATGAGTCGGCGTTTTGGGTTTGTGGCATGGGGACTGATGGCATGCTGGGTCTTTTTTTTGTTGACCGTGCAGGAAACCTCGAGCCGAGAGAAGATCGTCGTCGGTTGGATCGAGAGGGTCTCAATCACCCCGGAGTTCATCCTACAGGCTAAGATAGACACGGGTGCGGACAACTGCTCGCTCCATGTCGAGGATATTCAGCCTGTTCAGAGAGACGGGGAAAGATGGGTGCGCTTCAAAGTGATGAACCAAACAAGAGAATCCATTTCGATGGAGCGAAAGGTCCTCCGGATTGCCAGAATCAAGCGTAAGGAAAATGAATCCCAGAAACGCTATGTCGTGGATATGGGGATCTGTCTGGGAGATGTCTACAAGAAGGTTCAGGTAAACCTTGTGGACCGGAGCGGTTTCAAGTTCCATATGCTCGTGGGAAGGAACTTCCTTAGGGACAGTTTTGTTGTGGACCCCTCCTTGCAATACACGAGGGAGCCGTTATGCGGAAAGGATCCCGTTCGATGAACAGGCGCCACCTCTATGTGCTGATCGGCCTTCTGAGCCTCGTTGGGTTGACGGTATTTCTCTACAAGATTTTTTCCCTGGGCTTTCCTCTGGTCCCTGATGTGAGCATTGATCTGTGGAGTGTTGAGGCCAGGGTCACTTTCAGGGCAAAGAATGCCCCGGTCAAGGTGACTCTAAACATCCCTCACAACCTTTCACGGTTCATCCTCATTGACGAGAGTTTCATGTCCCACGGTTATGGCCTGAATACGGAAATTATGGATGAGGGACGCGTTGCCGTATGGTCCATACGGAAAGCAAAAGGGGAGCAAGGGCTCTATTATCGAGCCATGATCAGACGGTTTAAGGCAACAGAGTTTCCGCTCAAGGCAATACCAAAAATCGTGCCCCAGGAATTTAAGGAACCCCGGCTCAGCGCCGTCAGAGGACTGCTGAGGGATATCCATGCCCGTTCAGCGGATACGGAGAGCCTCGTGAGAGAGCTGTTAAAGGCCCTGACTCGTCCCGAAGCCGACGAGAATGTCCTGGTCATCCTGGGAAAGAATCCGACGCTCACCCAAAAGGCCGAATGGGCGGTACGAACCCTGAATCACGGTGGGGTTCCTTCAAGGATGGTGCAGGGCATCCAGTTAGGGGAAGAGAGCCGGAAGCCCCAGATCCTGGCCTGGATTGAGGTCTATAACAACCGGAGATGGCAGCGCTTTAATGTCACGCCGGAAGAAGGGAAGATACCGGACGATTATCTTGCCTGGCGACGAGGCGGGGGGGCTCTGGCCACGGCAAAAGGGGCGGACAGGCTGAAGGTCAGCCTCTCTGTCAATCGCATTCAGCAGCCTGCTGTCAGTGCCGCCATGACGGCGGGGCGCCTCAGAAGGCCGATCACAACGGTGTTTTCCCTCTCCGGACTCCCTCTTGAAACCCAGGGGGTGTATCGCATCCTTTTCATGATACCCGTAGGCGCCTTTCTGCTGGTCATCTTCCGGAATGTGATCGGTGTCAAGACCTTCGGGACGTTTATGCCGGTCCTGATCGCCCTGGCCTTTCGTGAGACCCAACTCATATGGGGTATTGCACTGTTTTCACTCATCGTGTCCTTTGGCCTGACCGCGCGGCTCTACCTGGAGCATCTCAAACTGCTTCTGGTGCCGCGCCTTGCCGCTGTCCTGATCGTGGTGGTCCTTTTAATGGCCCTATTCAGTGTATTAAGCCACAAACTGGGGCTCGAACGCGGCCTGTCGGTGGCGTTGTTCCCCATGGTTATTCTGACCATGACCATTGAAAGGATGTCCATTATATGGGAGGAGCGCGGACCGGCAGAGGCGCTCCAACAGGGTCTGGGAAGCCTGGGAGTGGCGGCCCTGGCCTATCTGGTAATGACATTCAGATACACCGAGCATCTGTTTTTTGTGTTCCCGGAACTTTTACTCGTTCTGCTGGCCGCCACATTACTTCTAGGACGCTATACAGGGTTCAGGCTTCTGGAACTTTTTCGTTTCAAGGTGCTGACAGAGAAGAAACAGTGATGAATTACCTGGCCAAAAGACTTCACGATATGGGCGTCCTGGGGATCAACCGGCGCAATGCAGAATACACGTTGCGGTATAATCCGCGCCGTCTTTACCCCCTGGTGGACGACAAACTGCGGACCAAAGAACTGGCATTGCAGTCAGGGATCGCGGTCCCTGAATTGTATGTTGTGGTTGAAATCGAGAAGCAGGTCCGGCACCTTCATGACAGGATAAGGGCCCATTCGGAATTTGTGATTAAACCGGCAAGAGGGAGCGGCGGTGACGGAATCCTCGTGATCGCCGGAAGGGCCAAGAACCTGTACCGGAGGATCAACGGCACGCTCATTGCGGAGCAGGATCTGGAACTTCATGTTTCCAATATCCTGAGCGGCATTTACAGCCTGGGCGGTGAGCAGGACCGGGCGATCGTGGAATCGCGTGTCCGATCCGATCCGATTTTTGAACCCATCTGCTACCAGGGGGTGCCTGATATCCGAATTATCGTGTTTCTAGGGGTCCCGGTCATGTCCATGGTGCGGCTACCGACCCGTATGTCTGAGGGCAGGGCAAATCTTCACCAGGGAGCCATCGGGACTGGAATTGACATCCGTTCCGGCAAAACCCTGACCGCGGTCTGGCGAAATGAGGTGGTAGAGGAACACCCGGACACGGGGATCGAGGTGACTGGGATTAGGATCCCGGGCTGGGACAATCTTCTGGCTTTGGCCGCAGGATGTTACGAATTAACAGGACTTGGATATCAGGGTGTGGACATCATCCTGGATAAAGATAGAGGACCTTTGGTTCTGGAACTGAATGCGAGACCGGGGCTGAATATCCAGATCGCCAATCGGGCCGGGTTGTTTTCAAGGTTGAAACTGGTGGAGCATCACCTTGAGGCCTTGAGTGATGTGGAGAGTCGAGTCGATTTTGCAAAGAAGCATTTTTGATGGACTCGTAAAAAGTCCATCAACAGGCCGAGGGCGGATAAGCCCCGGCCT
>CAZENC010000159.1:0-6899 GCA_964513115.1 uncultured Desulfobacteraceae bacterium
GGGATGAATGCGAAAAGGGTATCCGCCATAGCCTTGGCGAAGGCGGATCTGCTTCTGCGGAACTATAAAGAACTGACAACTGAACGCTGAGGTAATCTTGTTGGTGTCTGTTTTAAAAAATATCTTGAAATGACAATAATTACAATATACGAGATTTTCCGAGAATAACTGTTTGCAGAGAGATTCATAAAAAAGTCGTTGGGAAACGGAGGGGAAGCCATGGCTTATGAAACGATAGAATATGAGATTAAGGAAGAAGGGATAGGGATACTTTCTTTAATATGAATCTTGATGCAGTTGGCCTGGAACAGGCATTTAACATGGAGGACCGGAATCAGACCTTGCTAATAGCCCGGGGGATATCGAGAAAAGGGGAGAGGGCAAGCAGATATTTTCAAAAAAAGTCTTGACATGTTGTTTTTAATTGTTTTATTAGTTAAATCAAACAATATTTATAGCAACTAACAATTCGTATATTATGGCAAAAAACAATGCAAATAGTCTCCTGCGGAAGCCTTTGACTCCGGCAATGGAGGACTATCTGGAGGCTATCTTTAATCTGGGCAAGGAAAAAAGGGTTGTCCGCGTCAAGGATATTGCCAAAAGGCTTGGGGTCAAGATGCCAACGGTGACAAATATGCTCAAGACACTCAGCAAGAGGGAATTTATTGACTACAAAAAATATGAGTATATCGAGCTGACAAAAAGGGGACATCGTATTGGTAGAGAGATAAATAGAAGGCATAATGTCCTGCGTAATTTCCTGGTTAATATTTTAAAGGTTGACTCAAAAAAGGCCGATGAAGAGGCTTGTAAAATGGAACATGCAGTCAGCCCATCTACTCTGGATAGGTTTGTGGAATTTATGGAATTTCTTCAATTCTGCCCGAGGGCAGGTGCAAGCTGGCTTGAAAATTTTGATGAGTACCGCAAGAACGGTCTAGATCCGGAAAAATGCGCGGATATGATGAAGGAGTTTTCAAATAAGTTTATGCACGCAATAAAAACAGAAGGATGAGGGAGAAGGCGATGGTGCTCAGCAGTGTTGATCCGGGTAAAGAGGTGACGCTTATAGGTATAGACGGGGGAAGGGGGATCCGGTCAAAGATATATAGTATGGGTCTTGTGCCGGGAGGAAGGTTAACGGTGTTAAATCGAAGCGGTAATGGTCCGATAATGATCGGCGTAAAGGATTGTAGATTGGCAGTCGGTCGCGGCATGGCCTGCAAGATGATGGTGGAATAAAAATTTTTTTGCGGCTAAAGTTAGGAGCTTCTAAGTTAATTAAGGGCCACTAACAAATGAAGTGTGCAAATAAAAGAGATCTCATAAGGGCTATCGATAAAAGTGCCGAGGAGCTTCATCAGCGAATAGACATGCATTGCTATCTTATGAATGCCATACTGGAGCACAGGGTGGGTGATGAAAGCATAAAAGGGCTAATTCTGCCATCCCATTCTTATGATCAAAGAAAATTGAAAGAGGCCATTAAGGAGGCTATAGAGGTTTTGGAACAGACAAGAAAGGCATTTAAATCCAGGAGATTGGAGGTACTTCGTAAAAAGCTTACACAGGTTTTGATAGAATCACAATAACAGGGGCTTTAGTCAATTTAGACCAGTTATCATTTTAGGGATGTCTTACGGTCTTCCCGTCATATGTTATGACGGGAAGAAAGTGAAGGCGTAACTTGGAGCTTTGAAAAAAGCAGGGTTACGCCTTTTTGCTTTTTCAGCAGTACCTATTAATGTTGGATGAAATCAGGTGGGATTAGGAGTGAAGTAAAGGAGGTTTGAATGGGAAAGTTAAGCGATCAGGCCCCCGGGACAAAGGGGAAAATTGTAAAAGTTGAGGGGAGAGATGCCATTCACAGAAGGCTTCTAGACATGGGTGTCGTAAGTGGAACAGAGTTCGAGGTGGAGAAAAAGGCACCTTTAGGGGATCCAATCGAGATTAAAATCATGGGCTATCACCTGTCCCTTCGTAAATACGAAGCAGAAACTATCACGGTTGAAAATGTACAGTAAAGGCAGCCCTGGTAGCATGGATCTTACTTTGGCGAGAGAATAATAATTTTCAATTACATTTGGAGATTTTCTGTCCCGATAGACCGGGACTACAGGCAGTTTCAATAAGGATAGGGAGGTTTGAAATGGTAAAACAACTGACGATTGCCCTCGCTGGTAATCCTAATTCAGGAAAAACAACTATCTTTAACAACCTCACTGGTGCCAGGCAGCATGTGGGAAACTGGCCGGGTGTCACGGTGGAAAAGAAAGAGGGGACATGCAAATACAATGGATATGAGATCAGGGTGATCGATCTGCCCGGAACATATAGCCTGACTGCTTACTCCATAGAGGAGGTGGTGGCGAGGGATTTTATCATAAAAGAAAAGCCCGATGTGGTTGTTGATATTGTGGATGCATCGAACCTCCAGAGAAATCTCTATCTTACCACTCAGTTCAAAGAACTGGAGGCTAAAGTGGTGATTGCGCTCAACATGAGCGACCTGGCTGAAAAGAACGGGGTTAGTATTGATGTTGATAAGATGTCTAATTTAATGGGGGTCCCGGTGGTTCCCACAGTGGGCAATAAGAATCAAGGTATGAAAGAGCTTCTGGAGGCCGCTGTAAAGACAGCAGAGGACGAAATCGGCATCGAGGAACATATATTAAGGTTCGGGAAAGAAGTGGATCCAGAGATAGAAAAGATCCAGAGAATTATTTCAAAGGATTCAAACCTGGTAAGCCAATATAGTCCAGGCTGGCTGGCCATCAAGCTATTGGAAGACGACAGGGAAATCATCAAAGTTGTTGAAATCTCTGCTGTCTGGGAAGAAATCCGATCAGCGGTGGCTAAAAGCCAAAGCTATATCAAAGATCACATTGGCAATGATGCTGTGACACTCATTGCCGACCAACGGTATGGATTTATCGCCGGTCTTGCGGCCGAGGCAGTGCAAAAGCCTGCATTTGAAAGATTATCGGTTTCAGACAAGATCGATAAGGTGATCACCAACAGAGTTTTAGGCCTGCCCATCTTTCTGCTCATCATGTATTTAATTCTGAAATTTACCTTTTCGGGCTCGGAATTCATGGTGGGTTGGTTTGAGAGCTTCTTCGGATGGTTAGGCGATGTAGCGAGCGCAGCAATCCCTGAGGGGATGTTCCAGTCCTTTATTGTCGACGGGATTATCGCCGGGGTAGGTGGTGTCCTGGGATTCTTCCCGCTGGTTCTGTTCTTGTTTATGGGGATTGCAATCCTTGAAGATAGCGGCTACATGGCCCGGGGGGCATTTGTCATGGACAAAATCATGCATACCTTTGGGCTTCACGGGAAATCATTTTTACCTCTCCTAATTGGTATGGGATGTACTGTTCCAGCCCTTATGGCATCAAGAACCCTTGAAAGTAGAAAAGACAGGCTCATCACTATGCTGGTCAACGGGTTTATCATCTGCGGTGCCAAGATTCCCATCTATGCCCTTTTTCTGGGCGCCTTCTTCTTTAAATCAGGGGCCACGATTTTCTTCCTGTTTTATGTAATCGGGATCGCTTTTGCTGTCCTTATGGCCAAGCTATTCAGGGTATTTCTGCTTCCCGGCGAAGCGACTCCCTTTATCATGGAATTGCCTCCATATCGTGTTCCCACAATTAAGGGTGTGCTGATACATATGTGGGAGAGGGGCTGGATGTATCTCAGGAAGGCAGGGACTATTATTTTAGCCATAGCTGTCATCATATGGGTTGGTTTTTCGTTTCCTCAGGAGTCGGAATATTCCAAGGACTATGAAGCCATGAAAGTCCAGATAGCGGAAGCCTATACACGACAGGTTGCACCAGTCGTTGCTGGTTTCGGTACTGAGGTTGACAAAATTGAGGAGAACAAAATATTTGCAGAATTCGCGGAAGTGGATTCCAATTTTTTTGTCGTTGTAAAGGAAGGAGAGTTGGAAGAGGGCAGCGAGGAATATGCAGCCCTGGAAAAAGAGAAAGCGGTCTCCTTTGAAAAGCTGAAGGCGATGTATCCTGAACAAGCCGGTTTTTATGATCAATACATTGCTCTATCCTCTGCAAAGGATGAGCAGTTGGCTGAAATAGAAAATGCCATGGCCGCTGAGCAGATGGAAAAGAGCTATGCAGGGAGAGTGGGAAATGCCATTGCCCCTTTGTTTAAGCCTTTGGGATTTGACTGGCGAAGTAGTATTGCGCTGCTTGCGGGTTTTGCGGCGAAAGAAGTGGTTGTAGCAACCTATGGAACCCTCTACAGCATGGGCGAAACAGACGTAGAAGAAGCTGTGTCCTTGAGAGAAGCTATGCAGAAGGACCCATCGTGGACACCCCTTAAGGCATTCACCTTTATGATCTTTTGCCTGCTATATATACCGTGTTTTGTAGCTACGGCTGTATTTCACAGAGAAGCCGGATCCTGGAAATGGACTGGATTTATGGTTTTATATACGACTGTATTGGCATGGGGGGCTTCTTTTATTGTTTACCAGGGGGGAATGTTATTGGGCCTTGGTTGAGGTTGAAATAATCAAAACCATGTCGGTTCCAGGATAGAAACAAACAAATAGCGCTAATTTTTTTGGTTTTAATATTAGATAATCCAAATATTATAAGGGGATTTAAATATAAATAGTAATTTCTAATAATTGCCTGCATGCGCTTGAAAATAGGAGGGAAATAGAACAATGAAAATGGTTACATATACAATCACGCCTTTTCTGGCAGTGGCCCTTATGCTTCCTCATGTTGCCTTTGCAGAGAACATGTCTAACCACGAACTCATGCAGGAACTGAAGGCAATAAAGGAAAGGGTCAATAGGCTTGAGGAGGCACTTAAACTGAAAGATCGGGAGATTAATGAGCTTAAGGCGCAAGCGAAAGAGGTTGAAGAACCGGGACCTGAAGAGGCGAAGGCACAAGAGAGCTGGACCGATAAGATTACTTTTTCCGGTGCCATTGAGCTCGACTACAGCTCTGCGGATGACAGCGATATCGGGGATAATACGGTCAATGATTCCACTTCTGAACTGGATATTGGCACCGCGGAATTGGGAGTTGAGGTGGCCTTTCATGAATACGTAACCGGCAACTTTGTTTTGAAAGGAGAAAACTTAGGTTCGGAGGATGACCGGATATTCTGGGATGAGGCCAGCATTACGCTGCAGAAGGATGGGTTTCCTTTCTACTTTGTAGGCGGCCACAGAGGCCAGACTTTCGGTTTATTCGAGAGCCATCTGATCAATGATCCGCTCACCCAGGACCTGTATGAGATTGTGAGGGCCGGCGCTACGCTCGGGATTGTGCCTGGATTCCTTGGTCTGGATATTTCCGGGACCGTCTATAAAGGCGAGGAACTCATGGCCCACATGCTGGAAGGGGCATATGAATTAAACAGGGACTATACATATATAGACGATGCCGGAACCCTGCCTGGATGGCGTCCAGGGGGCATGAGTGCCGAGTATGCTGAGACCGACGATGTATCTTCATTTATAGGAAACATAACCATCTCGCCCATTGATGCTGTGACAGTGGCCGGATTCTGGGATTCTGAACCCGGGGATTGTCACAGAAACGAGACAGCAGGTGGGGCGGTGCATATAGAGCTCTGGAGGCTTAGTTTTGACGGGGAATATATTTGTGCCGTTGACAGAGAACCTGATTCGGCCGATAACAGCGAGCATGATGAATCGGCCTGGTTTGCGGCCCTTGCATTTCAGGTGATAGACCCACTTGAAATAGCAATACGCTATGAGGCATTTGATGACGACATAGCAGGTAAACAAGACGGCCATCTGGAGGACAGGTACAGCCTGGGCTTTACATTTACCCTTTTTGAGAAAGATGATTTTGCGTGCAATTTAATGGGTGAGTTTCGCAGAAGCAACTATGAGGTTGAGGTTGGGAACCCCAATGGAGTGGATGAAAGTTTGAATGAGTGGTTTGCAAGATTGGGCATAGAGTTTTAGAACGCAGTCCTTTAATTCCCCACAAATTATAGAGGCACAGTAAAGCCCGGAACGGTAAAAAGCATTGCGCCTTTTATTTTACCTTTTTCCCTTTCTCAAATTTGCCTTTATAGATTTCCCCTGAACCGGAAATTAGAATGCCGTTTCCGTGTGGTAATCCGTCTTTAAACTGACCCTCGTATCTGGTACCTGAGTGGGAAATGAAAACGCCGTCTCCATTGTATAAACCTTCTTTGAAATCACCCTCGTATCTTGTTCCCGAATGAGAAACAAAGACTCCTTTTCCGTGGTATAGGCCGTTTTTGAATTCCCCTTTGTAGGTGGTTCCGGTACGCGAAATGAATACGCCTTTTCCGTGATATAGTCCGTCCTTGAAATCACCCTTGTAGCTGGTTCCGTTTTGGTCCTTAAAGACCCCCTTGCCGTTTTTCAGCCCGGATTTGAACTCACCGGCATACCTGCTACCGTTTCTATAAGTAAATATGCCCTTGCCGTTTATTTGCCCGTCTTTGAACTCCCCTTCGTATCTACTGCCATCTCTCCAAGTCAATGTGCCATGACCGTTAAACAAGTTTTCCTTAAAATGACCTTCATAGATAGAACCGTCAGGCAATGTTGTCTTAACATAATTGTCTCCTGTCTGCTCCGCATTGCAGGGGGAAATAGCTGAAAATATAATCAAAACAATTATCACTGTTAAGGTTTTTTTCATTTGACCTCCTTTTCTGAACAGTCCTAAGGAAACCCGCCATTTATGGCGGGGATGAATAGTCAGGGGATACGGAAATGATGGATAAGTCGTTTTAGAGTGAGTCGTATTTTTTTAAAATCTATCAATGTTTGGAGTTATTGTAAAGGATGGTTTTTTTTGAAAGATGCTCAGTCGTGAGCAGCCCACTTTATAATATGCGTGACT
>CAZENC010000160.1:0-6860 GCA_964513115.1 uncultured Desulfobacteraceae bacterium
TATAAAATTGAGAAAGCTGATTTATTTGTATTCTTAGACAATGTGGAATTCAGTAAAAATGGATACATTAATAGAAATAGGATTAAAAATGTCAATGGTCCACTTTGGCTAACTATACCTGTAAATGCCAAATCAAAAAATAAAATTATTGAGGTGAAATTCGCAAATGAGATATGGCGGAAAAAACACCTCAAGACCCTCAAAAGTTCTTATGGAAGATCTCCATTTGCCTCATCTGTTTTTTCTTGGTTTCAAGAAATTTTGGAAAATGAGGAATTTGACAATATTGCTGATTTGAATATCCATATCATTAAAACAATATGTAGCAAGTTAAATATTATGAAAAAATTCCCAAGGTCTTCTGAATTAAACGTTGAAGGCAAAGGAGATGACCTTTTAATTGCAGTAATAAATGCCGTTAAAGGTACATGTTATTTATCTGGATATGGTGCTTCAAAATATCAAGACCCTGAGAAATTTAAGAAATCCGATTTAGGTTTTAAATATTATTCATACAAGCCCCCCATTTATCCCCAACTCTGGGGGGAATTTATTCCTAATCTTTCCATTCTTGATGTTCTTTTCAATATCGGCATTGATGGCACAATATCTCTCCTTAAATCATAGGCTGGATTGAAACCTTCAAGAGTAAACATATTGTATGTAGATATAGAAGGAGGGTGGGGTGGCTCATCACGCAGTCTCTATTTCCTGATCAGGCATTTAGATAAAAGTCGTAATAATCCTATTGTGATTTTAGGGAAGAAAGGCCCAGCCGAATTACTTTATAAATCTGCGAATGTCAAATTAAATATATTTTGTCCAATCCCACGAACAACGGCTATGCGAACAAGGAATTGGCGAGCTGCTGGACGTTTTGCAACGCAACTAATTCATTTGCCGAATTTCTTAAGATTGATGAAGAATCTGATTAAGAGCAATAATATTCAGATTGCTCATTTAAATCATGAGAGTTTATTTTTTATTGGATTGTGCTGTAGCTTTCTGTTCAAAGTTAAAATTGTATATCATGTTCGAACAATGCTACCTGTGAATATATGGTCTAAAATCCAGATATTGATAGCACTCCATACAGCCGATTATTTAATATTCATTACAGAAAACGAGAGAGATTTGTGGCTATCCATGTGCCGAAAAACACGGCAAATACCTCAATGCGTGATTCATAATATCGCTGAATCTATCAAAACAAATCACCAGCAAGTGATTCTTAAGGATGTTTCAAGAAAGTTTAAGGTTATATCATTGATGACATTATCTTATTCGAGAGGCATAGACAGGTTAATTGATGTTGGATTGTGTCTAAGGAATGAGCATTCAACGGATATTGTTTTTGTCTTGTGTGGCAAAGTTGATGACGAGGCATATGAAAAGGGTATAAGAGAGAGGATTCGGGTTGAGGAAATGAGCGAAAGTTTCGTTTTTTTAGGCCATCAAAAAAATCCCGAAGCAGTCTTGTCCGAGTGTGACGTTTTGATCCGACCTTCAAGGGAATATAATCCTTGGGGCCGAGATGTGATTGAGGCATTAGCGATGGGAATACCAGTCATTGCTATTGGAACTTACAACAAATTTGTGGAAGATGGAGTGAATGGCTATTTATTTCCAGAATTCGATGCTGCAAAGATCGCGGAAAAGATAATTTACCTGTCTAAACACCCTGAAGTGGCTGTAAGGGTAAAGCGTGCAAATATTGAAAAAGCAAAAAGGCTTTTTGACGGGCATATTAATGCAGTAAAGGTGGAAGCTGCTTATGATTCGGTTTTGAAATAGCCAATTTTAATGGATCAGAAATCAAAAAAGAGATTGGCTATGGTATTACCCTCTGCCTTTGGCGGAGGATCTGAAAGGGTGTTCTTCAATCTTTTAAAGGAGTTTGATCGGTCTTACTTTGAAATACACATAATAATTATTTATCAATCCGGACCATATTTGAGTGCTGTTCCTTCCGATGTCAGTGTTCACAGCCTGGGATACAGGCGCGTGGCGAGATCACTGCCCAAATTAGTAAAACTCATAAGAAGACTAAATCCTGACCTGATCTTGTCCACCATCGTTCACCTCAATCTGGCTGTTCTCCTCATTAAGCCCTTTCTCACAAAGGGAACAAAAATCTTTATAAGAGAAAGCAATATCCCTTCAAGATCACTGTCATTTGGAATCAAGGACATAATCTTTCGTTGTATGTACCGGATATTATATTCAAAGGCGAATGGAATTATCTGTCCAGGAGAAGATATAAAGCAGGATCTAGAAAGCAGTTTTTCTGTTGAGCCAAAAATTATGGTGGTAATACCTAATCCGGTAGATGTCGATTCGATTATAACAAAAATGAAACTAGGAAAAAACTGCCTTAAGAAAGATAGGATGAATTTAGTAGCTGCCGGAGCTCTTACCAGACAAAAGGGTTTTGATATTCTTATAAAGGCAATGGCGAGGATATTAAATATTAGAAAAGACATTCATCTAACTATCCTTGGAGAGGGAGAGGAGAGAACTAATTTGGAAGATCAGATTATCTCATTGGGGATAGAGGATTTCGTAACATTGAAAGGTTTTGTGGAAAATCCTTACACATATTTTTACGAAGCAGATTTGTTCATTCTCTCTTCGCGATGGGAGGGTTTGGCAAATGTAGTTTTAGAAGCACTTGCCTGTGGAACTCCTGTTGTAGCAGTTGACTGTCCTGGCAGCACAAGCGAGGTTTTTGAGGATTCCTCCCAGGGTTCTCTGGTATCGGTCAATGATGTCGTATCTCTGGCACGTGCGATTGAGGATCAGTTGAAAAAAAGACAGAAAAAGATAAAGAAAAGCCTTTTACCCAAAAGATTTGAGATTCGCACAGTTACTCGCTGCTATGAAGCTGTGTTAACAGGGAATCTAGCATAATATGAAAGCGAAAAAAATAGGTATTGTACACCTCATCACTACCCTTGAAGTGGGTGGTGCGGAAAAAATGCTTATGAAGCTTTTATCATTTATGGAGAGTGGCAAATTTGTAAATCAGGTGGTTAGTCTGAGGGATATCGGACCGGTTGGAAGGGAAATTATAAATATGGGAATTCCTGTTTTTGCCCTGAATATGCACAGGGGTCGTTATACAGTCTGTGGGGTAGTCAATTTAATAAATTATTTACATTCCAAAAGACCAACAATTCTTCAGACCTGGCTTTACCATGCGGACTTTGTAGGTCTAATTACAGGAAAGCTGGCAGGTATAAAAAATATATGTTGGAATATAAGATGTTCGTATATGGATATAGATAAATATTCCATAATTTCCAGATGGATCATAAGAATATGCTCACTTTTGTCTCGTTTTCCGAATGTTGTGTTAACTAATTCCTATGAGGCAAAAAAATATCACATTAAGCTGGGTTATAAAGTAAAAAGGTGGAAGGTAATTCCCAATGGTTTTGATCTGGATAAATTTAAGCCAGATGAGTCGGCGAAGCCTAGATTGATAAGTGAACTCGGTTTAGAAAAACATATTTTGGAGAGTGAATTAAACGAAGAAGAAATAAAAGAAGGTGAAAGAGACGTTATACTTATAGGGTTTGTAGCGCGGCATGATCCAATGAAAGATCATTCAACCTTTATCAGGGCTGGGTGTATCTTACTCAATGAGAGAATTGATGTGCATTTTATATTTGTCGGGAAGGGGATTGATGTCGGAAAAAAATCGATACGCATACAGATTCCAGAGCGATTTAGAAATTATTTTCATCTTTTGGGAGAGAGGGATGATGTAGAAAGTATCACGGCAGGGCTGGACATTGGGTCTTCTGTATCGCGAGGAGAAGGTTTCTCAAACACCATTGGAGAGGCTATGGCCTGTGGGGTTCCGTGTGTTGTGACCGATGTGGGTGATTCAGCAAGAATTGTCGGTGACACTGGTCGGGTTGTTCCGCCAAAAAATCCCGAGGCCTTGGCAAATGCGTGGAAAGGATTGATAGATATGGGACAAGAGGGAAGACGCAGCTTGGGGTTTTCAGCGAGAAAGAGGATCAAGGAGCATTTTGAAATATCCAAAGTCGTAAAGCAATACGAAGAGCTTTATACGTCATTGCTAGTAAATGGATGAAGTGCTCGTAATAAAGGTATAACAAGATTTTCTGAAGGAAATATTAATAAGGAATTATGTGCGGCTTAGTAGGGTTCAAGTCAGTAAAGGAATTTCGAAAATTATCTGAGGATCTACCAGCAGCAGTCTCATGTCTTCATCCCAGGGGTCCGGACGATTCGGGCCTTTTTTTTGACCGAGATTTGGGAGTGGGTTTGGGGCATAGTCGATTAGCGATTTTAGACCTTTCTGAGGCCGGACGTCAGCCAATGGCAAGTGATGATGGGAAAGTGCTAATTGCACATAATGGAGAGATCTATAACTTCAAAGAAATCCGAAAGACTTTAGAGAGATACGGACATCATTTCCTAAGTGCTACGGATACGGAGGTAGTTCTTAAAGCCTATATCCAATGGGGCATTGATTGTTTGAAACATTTCGTGGGAATGTTTGCCTTTGCATTGTGGGATGCTCGTGAAAATCGGCTTTTTTTTGCAAGGGATAGGCTGGGAATCAAGCCGTTCTATTATCATTTCAGATCTGGGATACTCCTGTTTTCCTCAGAACTCAAGGCACTAATGAAATTCAAGTATTTCGAAAGAAGTCTTGATGATGAAACCATCCCTCTTTTCTTACACTACCAGTATATTCCGGCACCAAGAGCTATTTTTAAAAATACTTTCAAGCTTCTTCCAGGCTATTATGGAGTTTTTAAACAGGGGGATCTCAAAATCCGCCCTTACTGGCAACTCCCGGAAAGCGAGTCTAGTTCAAGAAAAATAGATGCCTGCGAGGAGGATGTCTTAGAGGAATTAGATCGAATATTGACCCGGTCGGTTTCCGAAAGACTATTAAGTGACGTACCATTGGGGGCTCTGCTCAGCGGCGGTATTGATTCTTCGATGGTCGTGGCTTTGATGCAGAAGGTGAACACGTCGCCGGTTCGCACATTCAGCATTGGATTTAAAGACCAGAGATACAACGAAGCGCCCTGGGCCTATAAGGTTGCCAGATATTTGGGAACGAATCACACAGAGCTTTACGCTACCCCAAAAGAAGCCATGGATGTCATCCCCAAGCTTGCGGAAATTTATGACGAGCCTTTTGCGGATCCCTCGGCCATTCCCACATTTTTGGTTTCTCGTCTTGCCCGTTCCTATGTGACAGTCGCTCTTTCCGGGGATGGGGGAGATGAACAATTCTGCGGGTATGTCCGCTATTGGGTTACTGAAAAGATGCATACCCGATTTCAGCGGTTGCCTCGATCGTTTAGAAGATTGCTGGCATATTCGGCCGGCAAGATTCCCTCTCAGTTTATGGAAAGATCATACCCAGTCTGGTCAAGGTTTGTGCCTCAACGGTTTCAGGTTGCCAATTTTCCTGACAAGTGGCAAAAACTCATTTCCATGATGGATACGAATTCTCTGCTGGACCTTTACAGAGTAACCATTTGCCTCTGGTCTTTAAATGATGTCACTCTATTGACCGGCAGAGTATTACCCGAGAGTATTTTTGAACAGACCTTTCAAAGGAGTCAAGAACTGCCTGTTCTCTCGAGGCTCATGAGGGTCGATCAGAGGACATACCTCCCGGACGCAATGCTGACTAAAGTGGATAGGGCCAGCATGGCCGTAAGCTTAGAAGTTCGAGTCCCGCTATTGGATCATAGGGTTATGGAGTATATGTCAAGTTTGCCGGAAGAGTTTAAATACAGAAATGGTGAAGGAAAGTACATCCTGAAAAAACTCCTGGCCCGGTATGTGCCGACTGAGCTTTTTAAGAGACCCAAAATGGGATTTGCCATTCCCATCCATAAATGGTTTCGCAATGAATTGAAAGAATTGCTTCTAGATTATCTTTCTCCCGAACGTGTAAAAAGGGAAGGTTTATTCGATCACAAGCTTGTGGAGCAAAAGATTCAGGAACACCTTTCCGGCAAGATTAATCATCAATATCGTATATGGGCACTTCTGATGTGGGAAATGTGGCGCGAAAAGTGGTTGGATGGATGACGGATAATTAGTGGTCATGAAGCTAACCCTTTACAAATACATTGTTAATGAAATATGGGCTGCTTTTTTGGCCAGCCTATTTGTTTCGGTATTTATAATCGTGGCTACCAAGATGCTTTCGATTATGGAGTTAATTGTGAACCGGGGAGTTAATGCCGGGCATGTTGGTAAAATGCTCGTTTATCTGATTCCAGACATCGTAATGTTTGCTCTGCCTGCTGTCAGTCTTATGGCTGTTGTGGTGGCTTTTTTGCGATTGTCTGCGGATAGCGAGATTATTTCATTGAAGTCATGTGGTATCAGTCTTTATCAGATGCTACCACCTGTCGTGATATTATCATTTTTAGCTCTGTTGATTTCACTCTCAGTCGGAATAATTGCAGTGCCCTGGGGAAACAGGTCTTTTAAAGATGTGATTTTCCAGATAGCTGAATCAAAAGCTGATCTGGGGATTAAGGAACGAATTTTTTGCGAGCCATTTAACGGCGTAGTGTTTTACGTGAATAGTTATTCCACTCGAGACAGGGTAATGAAGGATGTTTTTGTGGTTGATCGGCGTGACGCGAAAATTACAAACACCATTATTGCTGAAGAGGGAAGGATTTTATCATATCCTCAACAAAGAATTATTGCATTGCATTTCTTAAGTGGAACCATTTCTACGGTTGAAAAAAATCTTGATTCGGCCAGATCCATAAAATTTGATGTCTATGACATGAATATTGGGTTGAAGGATATTATGAGTGCGCTTGCGTCCAGAAAAA
>CAZENC010000161.1:0-6856 GCA_964513115.1 uncultured Desulfobacteraceae bacterium
GTCTGAAAACAACTCGAAGACAGAAGAGAAGACAGAAGAGAAGACAGAAGAGAAAACAGAAGAGAAAGCTGAAGAGAAAGCTGAAGAGAAAGATCAGGAGACAAAGGAAGAGAAGAAGGTCATCCCCTATATGGAAGATGTTCCGTTTTTTGGTCTTCAGAAGCTGATCGTTCTGAGAAATAAGGGCATTGATCCTGAGTTGATAGGAGAATACATAGCTAAAGACGGTTATCAGGCCGCAGCAAAAGCGCTTCTTGAAATGTCTCCGGAAGAGATTATTGCCGAGATGAAAACTTCGGGTCTCAGGGGAAGGGGCGGGGCAGGATTTCCAACCGGCCTGAAATGGGAATTTGCAAATAAATCAGAAGGGGATATCAAATACGTATTGTGCAACGCCGACGAGGGGGACCCGGGAGCATTTATGGATAGAAGTGTCCTCGAGGCTGATCCTCACGCCATTTTGGAGGGTATGATTATTGCTGCAAAGGCCGTGGGTGCTCATCAGGGCTACATATACTGCCGGGCGGAGTACCCCCTGGCAATAAAAAGGCTTAACATTGCAATATCACAGGCAACCGAATATGGCCTGTTAGGAAAAGATATTTTTGGAAGCGGCTTTGATTTTTATCTGGAGATCTACCAGGGTGCAGGGGCATTTGTCTGCGGAGAGGAGACAGCACTCATGCATTCCATTGAAGGAAAGCGGGGTATGCCCCGGCCCCGGCCCCCGTTTCCCGCCAACCAGGGTCTGTGGAAAAAACCCACAGTCTTAAATAACGTGGAGACATATGCAAACGTACCACAGATAATACTTAAAGGAGGAAAATGGTATGCCAGCATAGGGACGGAAACGAGCAAAGGCACCAAGGTTTTCGCGCTTACGGGCACTGTAAAGAACATCGGCCTGGTTGAGGTGCCAATGGGCACTACGCTCAGGACTATCATCTTTGATATTGGCGGGGGCGTTCCTAAGAAGAAGAAATTTAAGGCTGTTCAGCTTGGTGGGCCATCCGGCGGTTGTATTCCGGAGGCATTCATAGATACTCCCGTTGATTACGAATCCATTGCCAAGGTTGGGGCCATTATGGGTTCGGGCGGGATGATCGTAATGGACAATAATACCTGCATGGTGGACATGGCCCGCTTTTTTATGGATTTCATTCAGGATGAATCCTGTGGCAAGTGCACGCCCTGCCGTGAGGGTACCAGGCGCATGCTTCAAATCTTGGAAAAGATCACCAGGGGTGAAGGCGAGCCAGGTGATCTCGAAACCTTAGAGGAACTGAGTGAGGTAATCAAGGATTCGGCATTATGTGGTCTGGGCCAGACCGGGCCGAATCCGGTGCTCTCAACTCTGCAATATTTCAGGGATGAATATGAGGCCCATATCATTGAGAAGAGATGCCCTGCCAAACGTTGTCCTGCCCTTTTGAAATTTGAAGTGGATGAGGAAAAATGCATCAAATGCGGTATCTGTTTTAAACGGTGTCCGGCTGGCGCAATTACGTGGGAAAAGAAGCAACCTGCCAAAATAGATAAGGAAAAGTGCATCAAATGCATGACCTGCATCACAAATTGTCCTTCTGACGCGATCTTTTAAAGTGTAGCCACTATTGTCTCGTATCGTAAATTTGTTCACTAAGAGCAATCAGCGACCGCCGGTAGAACTGGTGGATTTACTGGGGAATAAAGCCCCGCCCTTAAAGTGGGGTTATACTGGTTGGCTATGCCAGCAAAAAGGCTTGGCATGGCACTCTTCTCCAGTCCGCATCTACTCCTAAGCTGCAAGCGTCCCTCCCTGCGGTCTGCTGGAATTGAAGTACTGGGATTCCATTAGAGCGTTGCACTGCAGACCACGACTCGGTCCGCGGCAGAAGCCGGAGAGGCTTTATCCGAAAGATGCGTCCTTTCGAAGAGTCCCATACCTTCGCCTTGATGCTTGTAAAACAGGGGCATGGGGATCTTTTTTTAAAAGCGACATAGGCTGACCTTTTATGGAATGTTAGTGAGGCCTTAAATTTCATCGGTGAACAGCCCCTGAAGGGATTCTTTGTCGTGGCGTTAGGCTTCAATATCTGCTCCAGGCCGTCTATTTGCGGGAATGGGGGCGTTCTACTTTTTTGGCAGAAGTTTGAATGCGATTTTGAAAAGAGATCGCCATGGCCCATCCACCTTGTATCCGGCGGGATTTATAATGTTTTATTGGTCTATAAAACCCCGCCTTTGGGTGTGGAGGTGCCAAGCGCTTGCGCGTGGGGCTCCACAATAATTCAGCCTTTATTTTCATCCAGGCTCAGGGTTCAGGGAATGGTTTCCGCTCAAAAGCACTTAAGTCTAACGATGATAGAGAACACCCTTCACCATCTGAACTACCGGTGGAATTTGGAGGCACTTGCCCTGTGGAGAGGGGAGAAGCTACCATTTGAGCCCTACAGGATATATGAAGGATATGAAAGTTTTTTGAATTTGAAGACCCTGTCATGTATTGATAAGCTGGAAGATAATGTCTCTAAAACACGCCTCAGATATACTTTGATCGACCACTATCTCCAGAGAGCCCTACTTCCTCATGAAACAGAAATGCGTATCTGGATGCAAGGGGCCGCTGCCCATGTCAATGGCGAAAAGATCTATATCCGGGATGTCATCCCCTGGTGCCAGAAGTCAAGTACCTATAAAAAAAGATTAATTCTTGAAAAAGAAACCGGTCCCTTGTGCAAGTTCCTGAAGCCCTTTGCCGTAAATTACTGGACGATTTTACTGGAAATGCTCGAGGAAGAATTGGGTTTTTCAAATTATGTTGATTACTGCCATGACAAAAAGGGAATTGATTTCAACTATTATGGCGAACTACTTAAAGACATTCTTCAAGAGACTGATGATCTGTATTTTTCTGCCATGAACAGGTGGACCCGCCGTAGGTTCAACATGCCGTTGAGCGCACTCAGCCGGTTTGACGCGATAAACCTCCTGGGCCTGGGAGAGTTTGACGGTCTGTTTCCGGCGAAGACTATGAAGGATCTAACCACCTTTTTTCACTGTTGGGACATAAACCTTGATAATTTACAGGGCCTTAACATGGATATCGAATTTAAAGAGGGAAAAAGTGCACAGGCCATGTGTTTTATTCTCCAGGTACCGGAAGAGGTTTACATCCTGATGCAGCCTGAGGGGGGTTGGGTTGATCTTGAAACCCTCTGGCACGAACTGGGTCACGGTTTATCAGCCGTATTCACATCATCTCATCTTTCAATTGTTGATCGTGATCTGGCCCTTTCTCAAAGCCTTTCAGAATCTTTTGCCTTTCTTTTGCAGAATTTTTCTCTTTCCGGCCCCTTCTTGGAAAAACAACTTCAACTTAATCCAGCGGATGCGGAAGTATTATCTTATTACAAGGTACTTAAGGATCTTTCTGTATTCAGACGATACGCTGCAAAATTTTTGGCAGAATATGAAATGTTTTTAGGCGGTGATATTTCCAATGGGGAACCGTATGCAGAAACCATGCGGCGTTATACCGGGTTCCGCTATCAGCCCGAGGGCCACCTTTTTGATCTGGTTCCGGAATTTTACAGCTTGGACTACGTTATGGCATGGATGACAGAGGCGGTTATTGAAGATTATTTAAGGGAGATTTTGGGGGCTCACTGGATATTTTGCCATGAAACCGGTCAATTTTTAAAAAAATGGTGGAAGCAAGGGAATCATTATGATATTTTTCAATTCCTAGAGCAAAATAACATGGACTCTCTGTCTCCTGAAAAACTTCTGAGGCGATGGCAGAGTGTCTTAGGATAGGGGCAGCATTTTTAAAAAATGGACAAAGAATTCACAAGGACAATGGCAGGCGACCCTGCGGGGTATAAGTTCCCTGATGTCCCACTAAACGAGATGAAGGACAAGGCCATTTTGTTGAGTTTGGCGAGCGAATACCTTTGTGAAGATTACTTTTTGAAAAAGACAGGACTAATTGTTGGAAACAATGCTGAGGCCTTAGAGGACTATATCGAGCATACTGAGAAACAATTTGTTGGCAGACCGGTTGACGAAGTCGGGGTGAATGAGGTCCTGGAATCGATCGTACATATTGCTGGGCTTCTGCAGCAGGGGGACAAAGGTGCCAAGGAAGAGTGTTTAGAAGGTAAGCTTGGCGAAGAACTTTATGAAAAAATCAAATCCTTGGCACATGGAATCAAGGCCCTTGAACAGAGAGTAGATGGTGAAGCTATCTCCCCCCCCAGGCGGGATCCCTTCAAGGTTGTAATTAATCCGTTTAAATTTGTCCTTAATACAATAATAGTCACATCCAAGATTGGTTTCAAACTCGCTGTAACCTTAATTATAATATGTCTTATGGTTTTTTCATTCCTTTATATAACGATGGAATCTGAGAAAGGCCTGGTAGAAAAGATTGAACAGAGTAAGGCCAACATCCGATCCACACAGGCAAGGTTCTCTCAGATAAATAATGAGCTTAAGGAGATTAGGGCTAAGATAGCCAGTATTCGGGAAGACGAGGCCAATAGAAGGGATGAAATAGAAGTTATGGATTTGAATTTAAAGGTTTATAAGCTCACTGAAGAGCAGCAAAAGGTCCGGATAGATGCGGATATGGAAAAAGATATTTTGGAAAAAAACCTAAAAAATTTGGAAAAGATAAAACAAAAATCTTTTTTAGAGAAACTCCTGAGGAGGTAAACTGAGAAATAACTTAAATAATTTAGCTAGGTTTTGTGTCTCAAAAAGGTAAGTTTAAAATCCTAAATTCAAATATTTCAATGAAAAAAACAAGGAAAATGGAGGCGTAAGGGACAAGGCATCTTGTTTAGGACATTTGAATTTTTGTCATTAGATATTGTTTAGAAATTCGAATTTCGTGCTTCGGATTTTTTATTATATCGTCCTTCAGGTTTCGAATTTTAACATTTATCGAATGAGCAAAATTATAAACATGGTTAGAACATTTGACACACCTATATCATGTAACGCCTGAATTTTTCCTTATTATATACCTTTGTCATCAATATCTTCTCCCCTGCCTTGCCCATAATCCTGACGGGAGTGGCTTCGATTTCCTCAGCATCACTATAGGCCACGGTAATAGTTGTTGCAAGCTCGAGCGATTTTTTTGAACAATCTCCTAAAACCACAGTGATAGGTCCGGGCACGGCTGCTGATGTTAAAACGAGATCCTTATCCTCTGCCAGTGCAAGAATGGCTTGATTTTCTTTCTTATTTCTTCCCACAACAGCTTTTGTGTGGGAACCGATTCTGAAATGACGGCCGAATTTCAAAAGTTCAATTTCTTTTAAATCCAGGCTGTTTTTGGAATCGAGCAAATCCCTGAGCCTTTGTGAGAAGGCCTTTTCAGTTAACAGACATCCTCCTCCCGGAGAAGGATATTCTTTAATATTTAGTAACCGAGCAAGCTCAATTTGTGGTTTTCTCGAACGACCCTGAAAATTCATCAGCTTATCCCTGTTTACCCATCCCTTTTCTTCGGGAATTGTAAGGGAGAGGTTTTTTGCTGACAGTGGTCTTAAGAGCAAGTCTTGAATGCCGCTTTCAACGGCGATTAGGGTGAGGGATTGCTTATTTTGGGACATAGGTCTTTGGCCCAGTACCTCTCCGGTCAGGACGAAGCTTGCTCCTTCGGTCTCGAGCATCTCGCCGGCGATTCGAAACATAAGGGTGTGGCAGTCAATACACGGGTTCATATTTCCGCCGTAACCGTGTCTCGGGTTTCTTATTATTTCTAAATGGCGTTTAGTGATATCTATGACATTTATGGGAAGATCCATATGAAGGGCCGATTTTCTGGCCTTCCGGGAGGAGAAAAATGGAGTTTCAAAAAAAAGGGCCCGGACATCAATGCCCTGGGCCCTTATCAATTCCGCTGCCAGCATGCTGTCCAGACCCCCGGAAAAAACGCACAGGGCTCTCATCTACAGCCCTACCTCTGACAGTGATTCAATCAGCGTTTTTTGTTTTTTATTGAGCTTTTTTGGTATGGCAATACTTATTTCCGCATAGGCATCCCCCTGCGCACCTCCGTTCATCTGGGGAAGGCCATAGCCCTTAAGCCTGAATTTGGCATTGTTTTGTGTGCCAGGTGGAATTTTCAGTTTTAGTCGCTTCTGATCGATGGTGGGAATCTCAATTTCTGAGCCAAGAACAGCTTGCGAAATGCTGATTTGGTGTTTCGAATAGAGGTCGGCATTTTCTCTCCGAAAAATTGGATGATCGAGGAGCTTAATCTGGACATACAGATCCCCCGGGGGACCGCCGTGAGGGCTTACGAGCCCCTTTCCACGGAGCCTCAACTTTTTGCCTGCAGATATTCCGGCCGGTACTTTGACCGAGACCTCTTCCTGGCGACCGTCGGCCTGATAGGAAATTATCTTGGTTGTACGTTCTGATAACTCTTCCAAGGTTAAGGGTAGCTCATAGATCAGATCTTGACCCTTCATGGCCCGTGGGTGACTCTGGAAACCGCCGGTGTGGTAATGTCGCTGGCCCTGCCCCCCCATTCCACCAAACATCTGGCTGAAAATGTTCTGGGACCTTCCCCCGCCCCCAAACCCGAACTCGCTGAAGATACTGCCGAAATCAAAGCCTCTAAAGATATCTTCCTGGGAAAATCTGTTTTGAAATCCCTCCGCACCGAACATATCATATTGTTTTTTCTTTTCAGGGTCACTCAGGACAGCGTATGCCTCGCTTATATCCTTGAACTTGGCCTCTGACGCTTTGTCTCCCTTGTTGTGGTCAGGGTGGTATTTTAAGGCCAACTTGCGATAGGCCTTTTTTATCTCCTGTGCGGAGGCCGATTTTGAGACCCCCAAAATTTTGTAAT
>CAZENC010000162.1:0-6826 GCA_964513115.1 uncultured Desulfobacteraceae bacterium
AGGGCCTCCTTAACCTTATGGCCGTCCCGGTCGCGGTGGCTTGCGATCCAGGCGGCACCACCTGAAAAAAATTGCTTTGACTGAATTTGAAAGAACAAACCCGGCTTGGTGTCCCGTTTGAAAGGGATCACCCTGCCTTCAGGCATTGGCTAAGAGGCTGTCGGAAAACCCCCATCTGCTGCGTTATTCTCATCCCTCGTCACTGCGGCGTACTTCTATGTACGCCTCATTCCTCGGGATTTCGGATGCCTTATATCTGGAGATTTTCCATCAGCCTCCAAAAGAAACGGTTCTCCGACAGGCTCCTAGTAAGATTTATATAGTTAATAGTTAATGGTACAGTGCTTGTCAACAAAAAGCCTGTTTTAGGGTTTGCCGTCTTCCGGCCCTAAACCATGCATTTTTTTGAGGTCGGCCGGGAGTTGTGTTCGGGATTTAGGATTAATTTTAAGGTTGAACAAGGTTAGCTCGTGTGTATAATATATAAAGGGTTTAAAAAGAGATTTTAGGTTAAGAGCGGCTTTAGTTTGAAAATTCCCTGTCATGCAAGATTGGTGGCAAAGGGTCTTAAAGCTTTGGAGGGGAATTATGGCACAGATAGACGCCTTTTTTAAGCTCATGAATGAACAGGGAGCGTCTGACCTTCACCTGGTATCGGGTCAGCAGCCTGTACTGCGCATTCAGGGTGATCTGGAGAGGGTGAAATATAAGACTCTTGATAATGACGGCCTGAAGAGAATGTTGTATGAAATTGCCACCGAAGACAAGGTAAAGGTGTTCGAGGAGACGGGAGATGTGGATTTCGCGTATGAAATCCCGGGGCTGGCACGATACCGGGCCAATTTCTTCCAACAGAAATATGGTGTTGGCGCCGTGTTCAGGGAAATCCCGTCAACAATCTTGACATGCGAAGAACTGGGCCTTCCCCCGGTTGTAAAGAGACTGGCCACGCTGCCCCGGGGCCTGGTCCTGGTAACAGGGCCCACGGGAAGCGGAAAGTCCACAACCCTTGCCGCCATTGTTGATGAGGCCAACAGGACGCGGAAAGAGCACATTCTAACTATTGAGGACCCCATCGAATTTGTTCATAAAAGTGAGAAGGCAGTCATAAATCACAGGGAAGTGGGGATTCATACCAAGTCTTTTGCAGCGGCCCTCAGGGGGGCCTTGCGGGAGGATCCCGACATCATCCTGGTAGGTGAGATGCGAGATCTGGAGACTATTGCGCTGGCTATTGAGGCATCGTCCACGGGGCATCTTGTCTTCGGCACGCTCCATACCTCCAGCGCGGCAAAGACCGTGGACAGGGTGATAGAGGTCTTCCCCGTGACCCAGCAGGAGCAGGTAAGGAACACGCTTTCAGACGGTATTAGGGCCGTGTTGTCGCAAACCCTTTTTAAACGTATCGACAAGAAGGGCCGGATAGTCGCGCTTGAGATCATGATCGCCAATCCTGCCGTGAGGAACCTCATCCGTGAGGGAAAGACATTTCAAATTCCCTCAATGCTCCAGACAGGAAAGAAATATGGAATGCAGACCCTGGACGACTCCATCATGGGGCTTCTGACCAAAAAAATAATCAACGCTGATGACGCGTATACCAAGGCCAACGACAAGGCCAGGTTTTTGCCGTTTATGAAAAATCCGCCGTCCGATTTTACTGAAGTCTGATAACCCCAGTTTGGGAAATCAGATATTCTTTTAAACCTACAAGGGAGATGATCCCATGAGAAAGCAACAGATAGATTATATTCTGACAACCATGTTGGAGTCCCACGAAAATGTGTCGGACCTCAATATTACGGTGGATAAACCTTTCCAGGTGGAGTCCAGCGGGCAGTTGATGCCCGTATCGGTCAACCCTCCCGTTTCGGCGATAACGCCTTTTCAATCCGAGATTTTCGCCCTCAACCTGATTGACGGGGATCGGCGTTTGACCAAAATGCTTCTTTCAAAAGGTTCGTGTGATTCCTCCTACCAGTTGGCCGGCAAGGCTCGCTTCAGGGTCAATGTGTTTTCTCAGAAGGGATACTATTCCACTGTCATGCGACAGCTGGCAACCCGGATTCCCACAATTGAAGAGTTGAAGCTCCCGGAGGCTTTTTTCAAGATGACCGAGGAGAGAAACGGGATTATCCTGGTGACCGGCGCTACGGGAAGCGGTAAAACCACCTCCCTGGCAGCGGTTTTGGACGAGATAAATGAGAAACATTCCGTGCATGTGATAACACTTGAGGACCCGGTGGAATATTTGCACTCTCAGAAAAAGGCAACCTTTAATCAGAGAGAGCTGGGCCTTGACTTTGATGCTTTTGCATCCGGCCTGAGGGCTGCATTGAGGCAGGCCCCGAAAGTGATCCTTGTGGGTGAGATGAGAGACAGGGAGACCGTTGAGATTGGCCTTGCTGCGGCGGAAACGGGTCATCTGGTGTTGAGTACCATCCATACTGTCGACGCAGGGCAGACCATCAACAGGATCGTGGGTATGTTTGAGCAGGATGAGGAAAAGCAGATCAGGACAAGGCTCGCCGATACGTTAAGGTGGATTGCCTGCCAGCGTTTGATGCCCAAGGTAGGCGGAGACCGTGTGGCGGCCTTTGAGCTCATGGGGGCAAATATCAGGGTCAAGGATACAATAATAAACGGCGAGGCGGAAGGAAAAACATTTTATGAAATTATTGATAGTAGTCGTCCCTTTGGGATGATGACCTTTGAACAGAGTATATCCGAGCTTTTCCAGAATGGTCTTATTACGGAAGAAACAGCTTTAAGTTATGCAACCCGAAAGGCAGTGATAGGGAGATATCTGGATTCCATAAAGGCGGCAAGGGGAGAAAAAACCACCTCCATTAAAGACTTGAGCCTGGATTCGGATTATGGAAAAAGTTATGAAACAGAGGTGATATAAACGAGGAACCGTGCCCATGGAGATCAATTGCGATAAGTGCGGGGCAAAATTCAGTGTCCCGGATGAGAAGATACCGAAAGGAAAACGGGTAATTGTCAGTTGTCCCAAGTGCAAAAACAGGCTGAATGTGGAAAGCCATGGTCTGACACATGAGAAAGAGGGTGGTGCGGCTGTTGGAAAGACCGAACCCGGTGTGAAAAGGCCGGATGAGGGCTACGCTTACGGGGAAGAGGGTATCGCTCTCGAGTTCTATGAAGAGGGAGTAAAACTGGCCCTCGTGGCGGGGAACGAAGCGGAAAAGGTTGAAAAGCCGAGAAAGGCGGTTGAGGAATTGGGTTACAGCTTTGTCTGGGCGAAAAATACGAGAGAAGCGATCGGCAAAATGCGGCTTCACCACTTTGACCTGGTGATACTGCACGAAGGATTCGACGGTATCGGGTTTAAGGACAGCCCTCTGCTTCAGTTCCTGAATCATCTCTCAATGTCCCTTCGAAGGCGCATTTTTCTTGCCTTGATCAGTGATAAATTTAATACAATGGATAACATGATGGCCTTTGCAATGAGCGCCAACCTGGTAGTGAATGAAAAAGACCTGGATAAACTGACAGCGGTGTTAAAGAAGGCATTATTGGATCACGAAAAATTCTATAAGGTTTTTATTGATACGCTGCTTGAAGTTGGTAAGGCTTGATTGGTTAAAATGGATTTGAAAAATATAAATAGGATTAGGGTTGAGAATTGCATCGGGACAATAATAGATGTGCACAGGACCATCGGTACCGAGTTCAAAAACCAGGAACTCATAGCTCAGTTCGAACAGTTGAATCTTGCCGTTGAGGATATGGACATGGGCGTGGTATGTGAGGGTGATATCATTATGGTGGAACAGGCAACCAACGCCCTTTTGGGTGAGTTAAGAGACATCTTCGAGGCCGGGAAGTTCGGGCCTGTTTATGATGAGAAGCAAAATTGATTTCCCGTAATAAACCTTGATTCCGCAAGTACTGAGCGTCATTGCTTAGGAGCTTGTGTTGTGTCCCAGAAGGAACTTGAATAATTTATCCGAGTTTTGTGTCTTCAAAAAGTGAGTTTAAAATCCGAAATTCGAATATCTAATATCGAAATTGTCCGCGATACGCTTGGACTCCCCATCCTATGGCTGGGTCCCCGGTTTCGAAACAAATCCGAATAACAAATTACAAAAGGATATAATAAATAACACATTGGTAAGTCTGTTCTTGTCATTGGGACATTTGTATTTTGGTCATAGTTTCGGGTTTCGTGCTTAGGATTTCGAATTTATTTCAAATCACCCCAACCGGATCCACCGCACAATCAAGGACCCCTGCCCCTTTTATGGGCGCCAAGGTGTCATTCCATATTTTTCTCAGCCGTTTGATATTTTCTATTTCTCCAAGTGCCCATAGTGACCCACCTGCGCCGGCGCCGGCGAACCTGGCCCCGCAGCCCGCCTGCTCCGCCTGTTCAACCAGTTTCGTGGTTATCGGTATCAGGGCCCCGGGTGTAATCTCTTTTCGCATGGCCATCTCTTCCCGTAAAAGGCCGGCCGCCAGTTTCCAGTCATGTTCTTTAATGGCCGGCGCCAACCGTTTAACTATTTTATTGGCCCTGACCCATCCTGACCTTGTGCCACCTTCAAGGAAATCTTTGATCCAGTTGCGGTTGATATTCATGGAAACATGTCCTTTTCCGCAGTAGGCAACTAAAAAGCGGCTTGAAAGGTCTTTCTGTCCTTTCCGGTCAAGGAGTGAGGTCCTTTCAAAGGGTGTCGTCCTGTGTCCATAACGCCATTTCCACTGATTTACGCCTCCATATACGGCAGCCCCCTGGTCCTGAATACCGCAGTTCCCGCCGCTTACACCGTCCTCAAGGTGATACCCCAGGTGGAGGATCTCTCTGGGGGCCAGCCTTTTTCCCCCGAGACTCTCGGATACCTTGGAAAGGGCCTTGATCAGTGCTACCAGGGCAGTACTGGACCCGCCCAGGGCGGATTTAACGGGAGACCTGGAGCTGATGCGCACCTCCAGTCCATGGAAACCAAAGTAGGAAACAGCGGAGAAAAAAAGGCCGAATGGACCGTTATAGGGAAGCAGGTCTTTGGAAAAGACCTCGCTGCGACCAAAACCTTCCGACGAAATTTTCACCATGCCCTCATCGTATGGAAATAGGGATACCGAGGTCCTCAAAGTCAGGGCGATGTTGATGGTTGTAGGCTCTATCCTTTCCAACGGGAGTGCCATTGCCTTGATATCCCAGGTTCCGCCGGAATCAACGCGGCAGGGGGCGGATGCCTCCACGAGGTGTTTGGACAAGAAACGACTGAGTGATTCGGGCATATTATCCTCTTTTATTTAACGGGATTTTGATGTGTCGTCCGCTTTAAAGCATGCAGGAGCCGGGATCCGGAGTATTTAGCCGGTTACAGAGTGTTTGGACTCCGGGTTTTACTAAAGTGACGGCTTTCTACGAGGCCGTCAACCATTGGTTCGCCATAAAAAGCCCGGTAATGGTCTTACCGTCCAGGATGGCACCCTTGTGGATCATGTTAATGGCATCGTCCATCTTGATCTCATGAACAGCGAGCACCTCATCCTCGTCCAGGTCCTGTCTGGCAGGTGCCAGTTCGGTGGCAAGGAAAATCCGGATACGTTCATCCGAGTAGCCGGGCACCGGGATGATTTCGCCCAGCTTTTGCCAGTTATTCGCGGAAAATCCCGTTTCTTCGACCAACTCCCGTTTTGCACATTCCAGGTACGTTTCGTCAGGATCGAGAGTTCCCGCGGGAATTTCCCAGATATAATCCCCTATGGCGTGTCGAAACTGTTTGATCAATATGAGCTTGTTGTCGTCGGATACCGGAACAACCGCAGAGGCTCCGGGATGCCGGATAACGTCCAGATCAACGGTGACGCCGTTGTCCAGGGTGACATTTTCTCTTAATAACGTAAATACTCTTCCCTTATGCAGGGTGACACTCTTGTTTACCTTTGCAGACATTTGCACTCCATTTATGGCGTGGAGCCCTACGCGCAAGCGCGAGGCACCTTCACATTCTTCGGCGGAACCCGCCGAAGCATATCCGCCTTCGCCCCAATAGGGCTACGGCGGATTACCCTGCCCCGCATTCATCCACGGGCAAGCCCGTGGCTTTCTGCGTAGGCGGGTAAAAAACACAGAACCCATGTAGCCGACCGCGTTAACGGGATTGCGTGGATTCTTTACTTGCAAGTATTTTCTCTTATCTCCCCGCGTCGGGCCGTGGCCTTGCAGAAATATGGCCGCTTCCTCGGCTCTACGCCACGGTATTTTTCGTCAACCGCCCAGACATGTACCGTGAAACCATAGACCTTGCTGCCCGCGACCGCCGCGTCTCCTACAATGGCCTTGAGGTTTTCCGGTTTGTCTTTGAGCCCGATATACACATTATTCGTATCAAACTCGACCCAGGAGACGTCAGGCAGGTCTTTTAAATAGGCGAGTCTTTCTTGCAAGGCATCCGGGTGTCTTGCCGCTTCGGATGTTGAAATGCTCAATGTGCATACTCCGCCAATAATAAAGAGCAGCATAAAAGGTAAAATACGTCTCATGACGACCTCCTTAGTCTGAGAAATATTAAGATTTGTCTGGGATTTATTTGAAAATGTACTGAAAATAATACGGTTTTACGCGAGGATTTTGCAAGAGAAAAGGGATGAGCTCGTATAAAAGCCGGGAATTATATAGTTTGGCTCGGAGATCATGAAAATATTTGATTCACTTTGTAATAAGATTCGGCATTGCCGATATCATAGCAATTACCAGTGAAAAAATATGCATACATAGGCTCTTTTTTATAAAGCCAATCAACAAAGTAACCGGGCGCGTCGGGATTGTGGCCCTCTGATAAATATTGACCGA
>CAZENC010000163.1:0-6789 GCA_964513115.1 uncultured Desulfobacteraceae bacterium
TGGCAACAATCTCCGGGGTTATCGGTTCTATATATGTACGGTGGGCCATTTCAGGGTCTGTCATAATAGTGGCGGGATTACTGTTTATAAGCACGACCTCATAGCCTTCTTCCATTAAGGCCTTGCAGGCCTGGGTTCCCGAGTAATCGAACTCGCAGGCCTGGCCGATGATGATGGGTCCTGATCCTATGATCAGAATTTTTTTTATATCAGTGCGTTTTGGCATGATTCAGGTTACAGGTTTGCGGTATTGTTGCTTTCTATCATCTCAACAAATCTATCAAAAAGATAGCTTGCATCATGGGGACCAGGTGAGGCTTCAGGATGGTATTGGACTGAAAAAAGCGGAACTTTCTTATGTACGAGACCCTCCAAAGTACTGTCGTTGAGATTGATATGGCTTGCTTCAATGTCAGGATCTTTCAGCGACTCCATGTCCACGCAGAAACCGTGGTTCTGGGACGTAATTTCCACCCTGCCGGTTGCCAGATCCTTGACGGGCTGGTTGGCACCGCGGTGTCCAAATTTGAGCTTGAAGGTCTTTCCTCCCAGGGCCAATCCGATCAACTGATGGCCGAGACATATCCCGAAGATCGGTCTTCTGCCTATCTGATCCTTAATCGTCTCCACTGCATAAACGACCGCGGCAGGGTCTCCCGGCCCGTTGCTCAAAAAAAGGCCTTGAGGATCAAGTCTGTTTATGGTTTCACTGTCTGCATCCGCAGGAACCAAAAGTATCGTGCAGCCCCTGTTTTCAAGGCTCCGGAGTATATTGAATTTCACCCCATAATCAATGGCCACCACACGACGGCCTGAGACCTCTTCAGGCCACTGGAATTGATCAAGGCCTCCATCCAATTTCACCGGTCGACCTTCTTGCCACAACATGGGTTCCCGGCAGGTCACTTCTCTGACCAGGTCCGAGCCCACCATATCAGGCGATCTTCTCGCCTTTTCTACAAGGGAATCCGGATCCAAATCCAGAGTGGAAAGGGCCGCCTTCATGGCACCGGCCAGTCTTATATGCCGGGTAAGGGCCCTGGTATCAATGCCTTCAATTCCCGGAATATCAACGGCCTTGAGATAATCCGACAGGCTTATTTTAGACCGCCAATTGCTTGGATAGGCCTGGTATTCCTTCACGATCAGGGCCTTAACCTGAATCCTGTCGGATTCGATATCCTGATCATTGATTCCATAATTGCCTATCAGAGGATAGGTCATGGTCACCATCTGACCGCAATAGGAAGGATCCGTCAGTATCTCCTGATAACCTGACATGCTTGTGTTAAAAACCACTTCCCCGACCGTTTCTCCATGGCCGGTAAAGGAACGGCCCGTAAATACGGTACCGTCTTCTAAGGCTAATATTGCTTTCATGATCCAGAAACCTTATGCCCTGCGCCCTGAGCCCCGCCTGCCGCTTGCCCACCGTCTTTCTGGCGGGTCCGGCGGGCAGGCTTGCGCCTTAATCCCAAGTTTTCCTTACCTTCACTCCCCTTGCGTGCAGGTCTTCCTTGATCTCTCTGATCGTATAGGTACCATAGTGAACAATAGATGCGATCAGGGCTGCATCGGCCTTGCCTTTTATAAGGGCGTCATAAAGGTTTACTATGCTCCCGGCACCGCCAGAGGCGATGACGGGAATATTCGCGTTTTCGGAAATAAGCGAGGTGAGCTTCAGTTCATATCCCTTTTGTGTACCATCCGTATCGATTGAGTTCAGACAGATCTCACCCGCCCCCAAACTCTCCGCCTCTTTGGCCCAAACAAGTGCATCCATGCCGGTATAGGTCCTGCCGCCGTGGATAACCATCTCATAACCTGATGGGACCTTGCCGGACGGACTGACTTTTTTAACGTCCATTCCGAGCACAATGCACTGGCTCCCAAAGGCCCTAGCTCCCTCGGAAATTATTTCAGGGTTCTTTACGGCTTCGGTATTCACGCTTACCTTTTCCGCCCCGGCCAGAAGAACGCTGCGCATATCCTCGACAGTCCTTATCCCCCCGCCAACAGAAAAGGGGATAAAAATCTCTTCGGCCACACGCCGGACTACGTCTATCATGATATCCCGCCGGTCACTTGATGCGGTGATATCATAAAAGACAATCTCATCCGCACCCTCTTCATAATAGAACCTGGCCATCTCAACGGGATCACCAATGTCCACATTTTCCTTAAATTTTATTCCCTTTGTGGTCTTCCCGTCCCTCACATCAAGGCAGGGTATAATTCGTTTGCTTAGCATGCTAGTGCCTTGTATCAAAAATTAGTGCGCATAAAGTATTAATCTGCAGGCCTTAGAATACTGTATTTTCATCAAGGCTCAAGGTTGCAGGTGCAAGGTTTAAGGTTTACCGTCCCAGTTGCAGAAATTCTTCAATATTCTGAGACCGGGAACCCCGCTTTTTTCCGGATGAAACTGCATGGCAATCAGATTCTTATGGCCAATAACGGATGAAAACTCCAATCCGTAATCGGTCGTGCCTATTACGAATTGATCCGAGAAAGGCACGGGGTAATAGGAATGTACAAAATAGAACTCATCTGAAGACTTAACCCCTTCCAGCACCGGATGTTTTGTGTTTACTTGCACACTGTTCCACCCCATGTGGGGAATCTTAAGACGCTCACCTTCTCCTGATATAAGGGGAAAGGGAAACTTCTTTACCTCTCCTGTTATCAACCCCAGACACTGTGTGTTATTTTCCTCGCTCTTATCCAGGACAATCTGCGAACCCAGACAGATCCCCAGAATCGGTTTTCCGGACTCAAATGTCTCCTCCAAAACCTTATCCAATCCGATATTTTTCAAGTCATTCATCGCTTTTCCTGCTGCCCCGACGCCGGGAAAAATAATCCTTTCAGAAAGCAATATCTCTTTCCTTTTATGAGTGATGCTGCAGGAAAATCCCAACTTCCTGACAGCACGCTCAACACTCTTCAAGTTTCCTGCTTTGTAATCAATAATGGCAATCATCAATTCTACGTTCCTTTATTCAGATACGCCATTATTCCCTGGGCAGCCTTTCTGCCATCGGCAATAGCTCGCACCACCAGGGATTGACCCTGGGTCATGTCCCCGGCTACAAAAAGGCCCTTTACGTTTGTCATGTGTCTTTCATCAGCCTTCACGTTTCCTTGTGAATTCAATTCTATTCCCAATTCGTTAATGAGCCTGTTTTTCCCCGGACCCAAAAACCCCATTGCCAGAAGAACCATGTCAGCCTCCACCTCGAAGTCAGTCCCGGGCTTTTCAACAGGCACGGGCGGTCCCCCCTCTTCTCTGGCTACCCATTCAGCTTCTGCGCAGAGAAGCTTTTTAAGAATCCCTTTTTCACCCGAAAATTCTTTTGTCATCACCGACCAGAGCAGCTCTCCACCCTCCTTGTGGGCATGTGTTTCTCGCAGCATCACCTGCCACATGGGCCATGGAGTGGATTCCGACCTGTTAACAGGCGGTTTGGGAAGGATCTCTAACTGGTGAACCTTTTTGGCTCCCTGTCTCAGTGCCGTACCCAGACAATCCGAACCGGTATCCCCGCCGCCAATTACAACTACTGTTTTACCTTCGGCTGTTATCGCTTCCGAAGAGCCAATTGTCTCACCGCTGACTCTTTTGTTCTGTTGTGTCAGGTAATCCATTGCAAAACAGATGCCTTTTAAATCCCGACCCGGAACATTGAGATCCCTGGGTTCACGCACTCCGCAGGCCATGCATACGGCATCAAAATGCCTTTTAAGATAACGGTATGAAATATCGTCCCCGACTGTTACTCCGGTCTCAAAAACAACGCCCTCCTCCTCCATCAACTTAATGCGGCGTTCAACAGCCCATTTCTCCAATTTAAAGTCCGGTATCCCGTACCTGAGAATCCCTCCCGGGTATCTGGCGGAATCATACACGGTGATCCGGTATCCGGCCCTGTTCAATATATCCGCCACAGCCAGTCCGGCAGGCCCGGAACCGATTATTGCAACCCGTTCATCATAACGAACCGCAGGCAGACCTGTATGGACATAACCGCTCTCAAAGCCCCTCTCAATTACGGCCAGTTCAATCTGCCTGATGGTTACCGGGTCCCCATTAATTCCCGCCACACAAGCGGCCTCGCAGGGAGCCGGACAGACACGGCCGGTGAACTCGGGGAAATTATTCGCCGACAGTAAAATATTCAGTGCCTCCCTCCAGTTACCCCTGCAAATAAAATAGTTGAATTCCGGGATAACATTGGCTACAGGGCATCCATACGCATGACAAAACGGCGTACCGCAGTCCATACATCGCGAGGCCTGCCGATTAATCTCCTCGTAACCCAACTGCCGTTCTACTGCCTTGTAGTCCTTTAGTCGTTCGTCCCTGGGACGGTACCCAGGATCCTTCCGTTTATATTCCATAAACCCGGTTACCACTTTCGATGAATTACCTGTGCTGCAACTCTGCCCTCTCGGTAGACTCGTCCTCTTTGCTCATCTTGCCAAGGACTCTGCGGTATTCCATGGGAAAGACCTTGACAAAAAAGGGCAGGCATGCCTCCCACTTAAGCAGTATTTCAGCTGCCTTTTTGCTGCCCGTATACTTAACATGCCGGTTGATCATTTCTTTTAATTCCTCAATATCTTTTTCATCCCGGAACAGCTCCAGATCTACCATATCCAGATTGCAGCGTCCGTCAAACAGCCTCTCAGGATCATATATGTAAGCAATACCGCCACTCATCCCGGCGGCAAAATTGATACCCGTCTCACCCAGAACAACAACTCTACCGCCTGTCATGTATTCGCAGCCGTGATCGCCGACGCCTTCAACAACTGCATATGCGCCGCTGTTTCTGATGGCAAACCGCTCACCGACCCTACCGTGGATGTACACCTCGCCTGAAGTTGCCCCGTAGAGTAACACATTACCGGCGATTATGTTTTGAGACGGATCAAAGTCGCTGCCAATGTATGGTTTTACAATGATCTTGCCCCCCGATAATCCTTTACCCAAATAATCATTGGCTTCACCTTCCAGAATCATTGTCTGACCCTTTGAGATAAATGCACCAAAACTCTGGCCTGCCGCCCCCCTGAACCTGCAAACGATTGTATCATCAGGCAGGCCCATATTACCGTAACGTCTGACAATCTCACTGGAAAGCATAGTGCCGACGCTCCGATTCACATTTTTTATGGGTAGTTCGGTCGAGATTCTTTTCTTGGACTCCAATGCGTCTTTCGCACGATATATGAGTTCTCTGTCCATGACGTTTTCAATGTCATGTTGCTGTGGCTCAATGCAGCGAAAAGGAATATTTTCATCCATATTCGGACGGTAAAGGATCTTTGAAAAATCCAATCCTTTTGCCTTCCAGAAACTCACAGCCCTGTCCATATCCAAAATATCAGATCTGCCGACCAGATCGTCCATTTTGCGAAATCCCAATTGAGCCATATATTCACGGATTTCTTCCACAACCATGGCAAAGTAATTCTGAATATATTCCGGTTTGCCCGCAAAAAACTTGCGCAATCTTGGGTCTTGCGTTGCGATACCTACGGAGCAGATGTTTTTATTGCACTTTCTCATCATCACACAGCCCAGTACAACCAGAACTGCCGTTGCAAAACCAAATTCCTCCGCCCCTAAAAGTGCCGCAATAATTACATCACGACCTGTTTTCATCTGACCGTCCACCTGCACCCTGATTCTGCCCCGCAATCCGTTCAGAACAAGCGTCTGCTGTGTCTCGGAAAGGCCCAGTTCCCACGGAGAGCCTGCATGCCTGATCGACGAAAGTGGTGAAGCCCCTGTACCCCCGTCATAGCCGCTGATCAGAACCATATCGGCACGCGCCTTGGATACCCCGGCTGCGATAGTGCCTACTCCATTCTCGGATACAAGCTTTACTGAAATTCTGGCATCCTCGTTCGCATTTTTAAGGTCGAAGATCAGTTGTGACAGATCTTCAATGGAATAGATATCATGGTGAGGCGATGGTGAAATCAGAGTGACCCCCGGTGTAGAATGACGCACCCGCGCGATCTCCTCATTGACCTTGTGCCCGGGTAGCTGACCGCCCTCGCCGGGCTTGGCACCTTGTGCGATCTTGATCTGAATCTCTTTCGCATTGACCAAGTATTCAGCCGTCACCCCAAAGCGCCCGCTTGCCACCTGCTTTACAGCACTTGAACGGTTGTCCCCGTTCGAGAGAAGCTGGTAACGGGCCGGGTCCTCGCCTCCCTCACCACAGTTGCTCATGCCTTTTATGCGGTTCATAGCAATGGCAATGGTCTCATGGGCTTCCCTGCTGATGGAACCGAACGACATGGCACTCGTCACAAATCGCTTCATGATTTCAGACGCAGGTTCAACTTCTTCTATGGGAACAGGATTCGTTTTCGCAAAACGGAACAAACCACGTAGTGTTGACGCTCTTTCCGCCTGATTGTTGATCAAATCTGCGTATTTTCTGTATAGTCTGTAGTCGTTTTTCCGGGTCGCCTGCTGAAGCATGTTGATGGATTCCGGTGTCCATAGATGTCGCTCCCCGTCCAGGCGGAGCCTGTACTGACCTCCGCTCGAGAGGATCTTTGGCGCGTCCGGCGCCTTGTTGTATGCCTTCTTGTATCGCGCGTTTGCCTCTGCAGCAATTTCATCGAGTCCTATGCCTTCTATGCATGAAGCTGTGCCCGTAAAGTACTTGTCGACCAGATCACTATTAAGGCCAATAGCCTCGAAAACCTGCGCACTCCTGTAACTCCGCATAGTAGAAATGCCCATCTTTGACATGATTTTTAGCA
>CAZENC010000164.1:0-6778 GCA_964513115.1 uncultured Desulfobacteraceae bacterium
ACTGACCTGACTTCGCGGCTTTGGGCTTTGGCGAATATTTTTTTGGCTCACTCCCTTCTTTGAAGGCCTGAAATACGGTCTTCACGGAATAGTTACTGGCCAGCCGTCCTGTCTCTGAGTCAATCTTGGCAAAGACGACCCCCTCAGGAACCTGAAAATCTACCACCGGGCTGTCTTTCAGGACTTCAGACATGAAATAGAGCCAGACAGGACTGGCCGCCCTTGAACCTGTTTCGCCCTTTCCCATAGCTTTTTGATCATCATATCCCACCCAGACCCCTGTGACCAAGTTGGGCGTATAACCCATGAACCAAGCATCGCGCAGGTTGTTAGTTGTTCCTGTTTTACCGGCTGCAGGCCTCTTCAGTGCCTTAATTCTCCAGCCTGTTCCCTCTTGGATAACCGCACGTAACAGGTCGGTCATCACATAGGCGGTTTCTTTTGGTATAACTTGACTAATCTTTGGCTGATTCTCCTCAATAACCTGCCCGCTCCGATCAATGACCCTTTTTGTAAAGATCGGCTTTACCAGCATACCCCGGTTTGCGAATACCGAATAGGCCCTTACCATTTCCATTAATGAGAGGCCGGATGATCCGAGGGCTAGAGAGAGGTCAGGGCTCAAATCAGATTCGATTCCCATTTTCCTGGCGTATTGAATCGCGTGGTTCACCCCGATTTTCTTTAATATTTTTACCGTAATGACATTTCTGGATTTGGCAAGACCCGTCCTGAACAGTGTGGGACCGAAGAATTTTTCTTTGTAATTCTTTGGCTTCCATACCTCCTCGTCCGGATTCCGATCGGATACATACGGGGCATCTATTATCACCTCCGCGGGACTCATACCCCAATCCAGGGCGGAAGCGTAAATAATCGGCTTGAATGCTGATCCGGGCTGACGCCTGGCTTGAGTCGCCCTGTCAAACTGGCTTCCTGCGAAATCCCTCCCCCCAACCATGGCTTTTACTTCACCGGTTTCGGGTACCATACAGAACAATGCCCCTTGTACTTCAGGGGATTGTTCCAATGAAACCTCCCATACAAAAGGCGGCTCAACTTTTTTTAAAAGTCGAACAAGAATAATGTCTCCCCGTTTCAGGATATCGGAAGGCTTCCTTACCTTGGTAGCGTAATATGGAACATCTGGGTCGGGCCTTCTAGCCCATTTCATTTCAGAAAGAGGGAGACGGCATGCATCATTCCCGACCAGAATTATAACTTCTTTTTTTGTATCATTTACTTCTTCAACAATTCCTTCGATAACTGAACCGGGTCCGATCGGTTCTGGACCAAGTTTTCCAATGCTTTCAACAATGAATTCTGATATCTCCTCAGGAGTTATATTCCTGATAGGACCCCTGTACCCCTCTCTTTTATCAAACTCCGCCAGACCTTTTTTCAATGCCTCTCTTGCTGCCCGCTGTATCTTGAGATTCAACGTGGTATAGACCTTGATTCCACCCCTATACAGACGTTCCCGGCCGTATGTTTTCAATAACCTTCGCCGCACATATTCGGTAAAGTATGGCGCCTTTGCAAAGGTGTTTTCTGTCTTTTTCCGGATATCAAGTTTAACCGCCAAAGCCTCCTTGAGCTGCAGGCCGGTGATATAACCCTCCTCCAACATCCTATCCAGTACATATCTTTGCCTGGCCTTTGCCCTGTCAAAGTGGGCAACAGGGCAATACCTGGCGGGGGCTTGCGGCAGTCCAGCAAGGAGAGATGCCTCAGCAAGTGTTAGATCACTGGCATGCTTGCCAAAATACGTGCGCGATGCTGCTTCTACTCCATAGGCCCCCTGCCCCAAATAAATCTGGTTCATATATAGAAAAAGGATGTGTTTCTTTGAAAAATTTTTTTCGAACTGGATGGAAAGAATAGCTTCCCTGACTTTTCTCCTGTAAGTTCTTTTGGTATTCATTAAGAGCAGGGACCTGGTAACCTGCTGGGTAATTGTGCTTCCGCCCTGCTCTATCTTACCTGCGGAGATATTCTTTATGAAGGCCCGGGCGATGCTGATAATATCGACCCCTTCGTGCTCAAAAAACCGGGCGTCCTCTGCAGCCACGAAGGCCTGGATCATATGTTCCGGCACCTGTTCTAAAGGTATAACGATCCTCCTCTCCTCCCAGAACCTTCCGATCACCTCACCGTCATCGCTATAAATTTCCGAAATAATAGGAGGACGGTATTCCTTTACAGAGCCCACATACGGCAGGTTACTAGACCAGATATACCAGAAATAGGCACCGGTACATATCCCAAGGAGGGCCACGGCCGAAAAAAGCCACATTATGAATTTAAAAAACCGCCTCACCTCAGTGTTCTCCTGTCAAGCGTCCTGTACTGTATAGCTTCCGCCACATGAGGCGTTTTGATATTTGGATTGCCCTCCAGGTCGGCGATGGTCCGGGCAATTTTCAATATGCGGGAATGGGCCCTTGCACTGAGACCAAACTTATCCATGGCCCTCTCAAGAAGTTTGCCGGATTCGGCATCAGTCTCGCAGTGCTGTTTGATCTGACGGCTGCTCATGCCGGCGTTCGTATGGATCTTGGACCTGCGGAATCTACTGTTCTGGATGTCTCTAGCTTTCATTACCCGTTCCAGGATTTCTTCCGATGACTCACTCCCTGTGACCCCGGAAAGATCTTTATATGGGACGGAAGGAACCTCCAGGTGGATATCTATTCGATCCATCAGGGGACCGGATATCTTTGATCTATAGCGTTGAATCTGCAGGAAAGAACAGGTGCACTCCCGTTTGTGATCACCTAAAAAACCGCATGGGCAGGGATTCATAGCTGCCACAAGCATGAAACTGGCCGGATAGGTAACGGTTGAATTTGCCCGGGAAATTGTTACAAACCCGTCTTCCATGGGCTGTCTCAAGACCTCCAAGACATTCTTTCTAAACTCCGGCAGTTCATCCAAAAAAAGGACGCCGTTATGGGCGATGCTCACTTCACCGGGTTTTGGGTTTTGGCCACCGCCTATCAAACCGGCATCGGAAACCGTGTGATGGGGAGACCTAAAAGGTCGTACCGTAATAAGACCATAACCACGGGGCATCAATCCCATGATGCTGTAAATTTTGGAAGTCTCAAGAGACTCATCAAAACTGAGATTCGGAAGAATTGTTGATAAACGTCTTGCCAGCATTGTCTTTCCCGATCCAGGCGGGCCTATCATGATAAGGTTATGCCCGCCTGCAGCTGAGATCTCCATGGCCCTTTTGGCGTTCTCCTGACCTCGTACGTCGTTGAAATCCAGCTCGGTTTCGGGTTTTTGAAATAGTGTATTGACTTCGACCGTGAAGGGATTAATTTTAGAAATGCCTATGATGGCCTCAATAACCTGCGATAGGGAACGAACAGGGTATATATTAATTCCTTCCACAACGCCTGCTTCAGGGGCGTTATCCAAGGGAAGAAAAATGCCCTTAAGCCCTAATTCCTTTGCTCTGATGGCCATGGGAAGAACGCCTTTGACCGGTCTGACAAGACCATCCAGTGACAATTCACCAAGGAACAGGTGTTCGGAACAAGAGGATCTCTCAACCAAACCCGTTGCTGCAAGAATGCCAAGAGCCATGGGCAGGTCAAATGCTGAGCCTTCCTTCTTAATATCGGCGGGTGCCAGGTTTACAGTGATTCGGTCAGAAGGGAAGTGATACCCGGAGTTTTTGATGGCAGCCTTTACCCTCTCCTTGCTCTCGCGTACGGCCCCCTCCGGCAGGCCTACAGTAGTAAAAGAAGGCAGGCCCTCGGAGATGTCCACTTCAACTTCAACTACGTAGGCATCAATGCCGATGACAGCACTGCTTAAAACCTTGGCCAGCATAAGAAACGAGCTCCTCAAACACATTGTTTCAAAGCAAGTATTTTTGCTTTACAGATAGCACAGAAAATTGTATAAAGTAAAGTTTATTTATTGATAACAGCGAGTTTTCAAGACCAAATTAAAGGCATGCATTCGGTGGTCGGCCATCACATGGCGGCAGTGCCTGGTCATTTGCCTTACGAATAGGAGTTAATTATGGCACGAATTACTGTGGAAGACTGTTTAAAGAAAATCGACAATCGGTTTGGATTGATCCATCTGGCAGCCAAACGTGTTCGTCAATTAAGAAAAGGCGCAGAACCCCTAGTTGTCTGTAAGAACAAGGACGTCGTCGTGGCTCTCAGGGAGATCGCCTCCGGTCAGGTCTTCAGGCTTGAAAACGGGGAGGATGATCCTTTACTCGAAAACAAAGAAAATTCGATCCCTGAAGTATTGCCTGAACAAACCGACGAAGCCTCTTCGAATGACGAAAAGAGTGATCAGAAGAAAAAGTAACAGAATAAATAGTGGGCTATCTGAATTTAGATGATTTACATTTTATTATTTTTAAGGCTTTTAGCATAAAACGTTTATAATGTGATTGTTGTTGAAGAGAGAGGTAGCGGTGCACAAAAGAGATTACTACGAAGTCTTAGGGGTATCCTCTGGTGCGGCAAATGAAGAGATCAAAAGTGCCTACCGGAAACTGGCATTGAAATACCACCCTGACAGAAATCCCGGTGACAAAGAAGCGGAAGATAATTTTAAAGAAGCTGCCGAAGCTTACGAGGTCTTGAGAGATTCGGAAAAAAGACAGATTTACGATCAGTTCGGTCATGAAGGTCTGGAAGGAAGAGGTTTTACAGGTTTCACAGGTTTCGAGGATATTTTCTCCAGTTTCGGAGACATCTTTGAAGGCTTTTTTGGACTTGGCAACAGGAGGGGACGAAGATCCGCTGCCAGGCAAGGGAAAAGCCTACGGTATGACCTGGAACTTACCCTGGAGGATGCCTTCTATGGGAAAGAAGAAGAGGTCTTTTTTCAGAAGCTTGAAAACTGCCAGACATGTAATGGCTCAGGGTTGAAACCTGGGAGTGAGCCACAGATCTGCGGTACCTGCCAAGGGAGGGGCCAGGTTGTTCGGTCCCAGGGATTTTTTCAAATCAGCACGACGTGCCCTATGTGCCACGGTCAGGGACAAATAATCAGCGATCCATGTAAGGAATGTGGAGGAGGCGGAAAGGTCAGGGTCGAAAAAAATATCAGTGTCAAGATTCCCCCGGGTGTGGACACCGGATCACAGCTAAGATTACGGGGAGAAGGTGAGCCCGGTGAAAGGGGGGGGCCTTCCGGGGATCTTTTTGTCGTTATCCATGTGAAAGATCATGATTTTTTCAGAAGGGAGGATGAGGACCTATTCTGTCAGATTCCCATATCATTCGTTCAGGCGGCACTTGGTGACAGCATAACAATTCCGGTTTTGGGAAATGAAGGTCACTTTAAACTGAAAATCTCACAGGGGACCCAGCCAGGAGATATTGTAAGGGTTCCCGAACAAGGTATGCCGAGCCTTAGTAGACAGCACAAAAGAGGGAACCTTTACGTAAAAACTATTATTAATATCCCTAAAAAACTGAACCAAAGCCAGAAGGAACTGCTAAAAGCCTTTGCGGAAACAGAAGGTTCAACACGGTCGGGGAGAAGGAAAAAGGGGGGGAATCTCTGGGATAAGCTTAAAAAATAACCACAAAATCTTTACATCACAGGTAAATACGGGTAGAATACATAATTTGAGGAGCATTTAGGGGCGATGTTGTCTAAGAAAAAGAAAAAGTATTACAAGGAATTGCTCACAAGAAGGCTAAACGAGCTTTTAAGTGAAGCCAACAAGACAGTCAGCGGAATGACCGATCAACGAGAGAATTTTCCTGATCCCACAGACAGGGCGACAATGGAATCGGACAGAAATTTCACTCTACGTATTCGTGACAGAGAAAGGAGACTGATTGCAAAAATCAGGGATGCCTTAGACAAGATTGAGGAGGATACCTTTGGTATTTGTGAGGAGTGCGGAGAGGAGATATCAGCAAAGAGATTAGAGGCACGACCCGTGACAAGCCTGTGCATTGAATGCAAAAAAAAGCAGGAGAATGAAGAAAAAGTCAGGGGAATATAATCGAAATACCTCAGACGGAACATCTTCCTTGTAAAACAGACCCAAGCCGGTGCACACCTAATGCCCGGCTTTTTTTTCAAGCTTTCCGGCTTAACGCCGAAATTTTATGCCTGAATGCTCTCTAAAGCAATCGAGTTGCGGAAGTCCGCGTTATGTCATTTCGACTCCTTCGCTTCTGTCATTCCGAGCGAGCTGTCCTCCGTATTAGCTTTGCTACGGAGGGTGGAAGCGAGGAATCTTAGTATTTACGCTTAGGGCAGGCTCCGGGAGAAATCCTCTTTAGTGTTATCAAAGATTTCTCAGTCACTTCGCTCCTTCGAAATGACACTGTTATTTATGCAATTAAGTACTAATAGTCCGTATCATATATTTCTGGACCAAACATGCCTGATCACAGACAAAAGGCAGAGAACTATTGAAATGGCAAAAGGCCGAAGACATAAGGCCCAAGGAATAGAAGATAGTATAACCTTGCGCCTTGAACCTTCAGCTTCGATACAAATGCGGGCAATACAAAGGCTTACGGACTAAATGATTTAACTATACGAATTTGCTATACGAGGCACTACTTTCGTTCAAAACTTTTCGCATCCATTTTGACAAAATTAATCCGGATTTTTTGCAACCAAACCCGATAACTTCGTAAAAAGCCGCGTTGCGCCTATGAATATTAAAGTGATATAATTTCAGACATGAAAGTGAAAGAAGACATAAAAATCAAAAAGAGGAAACATAAAGAAAAGGTGCATGAAGAGGTTATAACCACGCATATTAATG
>CAZENC010000165.1:0-6776 GCA_964513115.1 uncultured Desulfobacteraceae bacterium
TTCTCCACAGGTAGAGAGCGATCCCGGTAACCAACGCGGCATTGAGGGATTCTACGCCCGGCTCCATGGGAACGGAAAGCAGAGTGGCTTTCCTTAAATGCCGAGGAAGCCCCGGACCTTCCAGGCCGGGAACCAGGCAGAAAGACGGAGGAAATCGAAAATCAGCTATATCTTTTCCTTCCGGAGAAAGCGCGAGCAGGGGCACATTTGAAACATTCAGGCTGTTGAGTGATGGTCCTTTAAACATGCGAACCCTGAAAATACTGCTACCTGCCACACGAATCGACTTGGGAAGAAATGGATGGGCTGCCTCTTTCAGAAGGACCATCCTTGATACACCAAACGCGGCTGCCGAACGGATCACGGCACCTACATTGGTAGGATCCTGAAAAGGAATACAAAGTGTGCAGCCGGATGGCCGGGAAGCATTAGTCCACCGGGAGAAAGGATCAACACGAATCAGTAGAACGGGGTGATCTGTATCATAAATGTCAATCTGACGAAAAAGCTCTGAACTTAGACGATAAAAAGGTATTTCAGGTGATTCAGGTGAAGCTCCCCGCGCTTCCGCGCGGGGCATCTTCACATCTTCTGCGGAACCCGCCGAAGCAGATCCGCCTTCGCCAAGGCTATGGCGGATACCCTTTTCGCATTCATCCCCGCCCTTCCGGACGGGGCTTTCTGCGAAGGCGGGTAAAACAGGAATCTCATGGTGTTCTGAATAAATGATGCCTGAACAGCGATCTGGAAAATCGCTCAATACCTCCCCTATCTGTTTTGGTCCGGAGAGAAGCGCCTTTCCATATTTCATTATGCCACGGCCCCTGGTCAGTTTTAAAAGTCCCTTGAAAGTTGTATTGTTAGAACTTATTATTTCTCTGGGCTTCATGGCATTTTCTCCAGATGATATCATTTGAAACGTATCACTTAACTTCTCAGTTATCAATAATTTGAATGTAGCCAGCCAGAAAACCCTTGAATTTTTTTCTTTTGGGGTGTTAGTCTTTGTCCAAATCTCTTTTTCCCCGGTACAAATGGAAGGATATGATAAAATTAACAATCGGAGTGACCATGAATGGTGAATAACAACAAAAACAGATGGGGGGACGCCCAGTCGAAGGAGGATGAATTCTGGAAACGTAATGGTGTGTTTGATGATCAGATTGCCCGTGTGGTTTCCCGATACGGTCCGGTTATTGCCGAATTATCCAAAGAACTTAAACCCGGATCAAATATCCTTGATGTGGGATGCGGACCGACCTGCGCCGGACAACTCTTTAGTATTGGTTCGAAATCCTTCTTGGATCCCCTTATGGATTCATATCTAAAGACCTATCCGGAAAAAATTCCCGAGGGAGAGAAGCTTTGTTGCCCGGCCGAGAGCATTCCCAAAGAGGATGAAAGTTTTGATGTCGTGATCAGCTTCAATGCCCTGGATCATATGATCAGCCCTATTAAAGTACTTTCCGAAATCCGCCGCGTCCTTAAGAAGGACGGCACTTTTCTGCTTGGCATATTCCTGCATCCTGCCCCAATTGCCCTACTTCGCAGGTTTGTTGAAAACTGTTTGCCGTTTTTGAGAGAGGACGCACATCCTTACTCATACACGCTGGCAAGTATTCGGGAACTCCTGGGTGAGCATTTTGATATCGCAAAGGAAATAAGGGTATATAGGAAGGATTCCGCCCTTTTTCCGTCGCTACATAGAGAGGATTGGGTGTTTATCTGCGGGAAAGAATGATAGCCCTCACGCCTGGCTATTCTGATTAGCTCTGTTCTCTATTAACCTGCCCTTTACTTCTCCTTCCCTCTCTTTGAGCCGCTTCTTCCTTCGACGACGGCGTCGTTCCATTTCACGCCGCCTTTCACGTTTTTTGTGTATTGCCATAAAACCTCCTTAGTAAAAATTCCACCTCACAGAACATAATTTTCAAAGATGCAATCAGGTATTCTTTAACAACTCCTCTATATCTTCTTGAGACAGATCCTTTATGTCATAAAAGAACAGAAAGGCTTCTCTAAACTTCTTTATAAGTCCTTTGTCCTCTATTGCCTCGGCCGGAGACAATCTGTCTCTCGGGTCATAAAAATCCTTAAGTTTAACAAATACCTCTCGTTTGAAGGCGGCCGGGTCGGAATTATGGCGATCCCTCTGTGACACCGTCTGGAGAAAAGCAAGGAGGGGTCTTGGATATGGCTGCATGATTTTATAATTATAAAAAAACATATCCCTTTCCGACCTATATCCCTTTGGAGCGAATTTTTCGATGATCTCCACCACGTCACCAATAGGATCGTCTTGCAGGCCTTTTTTCTCAGTTCTTCTGTTAATGAAAATATCCCACTTCACGGGATTCTCCCCTACCCGGAAATAATCTCCAGACTGAAATCAGCCGCCCTTGCCGAATGGGTCAGGGCGCCTATTGAAACAAAATCCACACCGGTCTTTGCCATATCTTCAATAGTATCCAGGTTGATGCCACCGGAGGCCTCAAGAACTGCCCTACCCTTTACAAGTTCAACCGCCTTTCTTACTTCTCCGGCCTGCATATTATCGAGCAAAATGGTATCTACGCCTGTCTTAACTGCCTCCACTACTCCATCCAGGTCCTCCACTTCAACTTCAACCCTGACCGTGTGCGGTGTATTCTTCTTGGCCAGCTCTACCGCTTGGGTAATGGATCCGGCTGCCGCAATATGGTTGTCTTTGATGAGAACGCCATCAAACAGACCAAAACGGTGGTTAAATCCGCCCCCTATCCGAACAGCATATTTGTCAAGCACCCTGAGCCCGGGAACGGTCTTCCTTGTATCGAGAACCTTGACCTTTGACGGGCCGGCTCTTTCAACATACTGCCGGGTCAATGTAGCAATGCCGCTCATTCGTTGAAGAAAATTGAGGGCGGTTCTCTCTCCTTTTAATATGGACGACAACGGGCCCTTAAGAACACACACGTTTTTTCCGGCCGGAACAAAATCTCCATCACTGTAATACTCCTCAAGCTCAATTTCCGGGCTCATCGCATAGAAAACCATTCCAAAGATCGGCAACCCGGCCAGGACTAATCCTTCGCGCGCTACGAGAGTTGCTTTTCCTTTAGCCTTGGGGTTGACAATTGCATCCGTGGTCAAGTCACCGAAACCAAGGTCTTCCTCGATGGCTAACTGGATAATACGTTTGACTGCAGTGTCATTTTCAATCACGGATTGCCTCAAAGAACCGAAGGTTCCGGTTTAGTTTTTCCAGCCTTGCGGACAAGTCATCAACCTTTTCCTTTACCTCGGCAACGATTTCAGCAGGTGCCTTCTCCAGGAACCCTTTATTTGAGAGCTTTTTGTTTGAAATGCCGATATCCTTTTCAAGTTTTGTTATCTCTTTTCTCAGCCTCTTTCTTTCTTCCTCAAAATCCAGGAGACCTTTCAGGAGAACATGCACCTGGTTCTGACCGAATACCGCAGTTGCCGAGGCATCAGGTTTTGGCATACCGGAATCAATGGATACGTCTTTCACATTGGCCAGGTTCTGAATGTGGACCAGATTATTCTGAAAAACGTTCTTCTCTTTTCCGTCCACAACGTCAATTGCGATATTGATCTTCCTTGAAGGCGGTATATTCATCTCACCACGGATATTTCTAATTCCCGTAATCAACCCCATGAGAAGGTCCATTTCCCTGATTGCATCTACATCACTGATAAACTCCGAGGCTTCAGGGAATCCGGCAATCATTATACTCCCTTCCGCCCCAGGCAGCTTTTGCCATATCTCTTCCGTTACGTAAGGCATAAAGGGATGCAAAAGCTTCAGCGATGCCATAAGCACCTCTTTAACAACGGCCCTTGATGATTCTTTTCGATCTTTGTCTTTCCCATAAAGCCCCTGCTTGGCCATTTCAAGATACCAGTCACAAAATTCGTGCCATATGAACTGATAACATAGACCTGCAGCATCATTAAACCGATAGTCCTCAATGGCCTGGGAAATTTCTTCACTTACCCGGCCGAGCCTTGTAAAAATCCATCGATCCGGAAGCGTGTAGGCACTTTCATCCTTTGCCGCATTTCCATTATGGTCCAGGTTCATCAGTACCAGCCTGGCGGCATTCCAGATCTTGTTTACAAAGTGCCGATAACCTGAAATCCTTTCCTCAGAAAGCTTTACATCCCTGCCCTGCGCGGCCAAGGCTGCCAGTGTAAAGCGAAATGCGTCAGTGCCGAACTTATCCATAACTTCGAGGGGATCGATTACATTTCCCTTTGACTTGCTCATCTTCTTGCCCTCTGCATCTCTTACCAGGGCATGAATATAGACATGCCTGAAAGGAATATCCCCCATGAAATGAAGTCCCATCATCATCATCCTGGCCACCCAGAAAAAAAGGATGTCAAAGCCTGTGATAAGGACTGATGTCGGGTAAAACGTCTTTAGTTCATCGGTTTTGTCAGGCCATCCAAGTGTGGAAAAAGGCCATAGTGCCGAGCTGAACCAGGTGTCAAGAACGTCGGTTTCTTGAACAAGGTTATTACTCCTGCAGGACCTGCAATTCTTAGGTTTCTCCTTTGCTACATTAACCTCGCCGCACGCCTGGCAATACCAGGCAGGAATACGGTGCCCCCACCAGATCTGTCTGGAAACACACCAGTCTCTTATGTTATTCATCCATTCAAAATAGACTCCTTCCCAATTAGATGGGAATATCTTTGTTTTTCCTTCCCTAACCGCCCGGCTCGCTTCCTCAGCAAGAGGGCCGATCTTTACAAACCATTGTTTTGAAAGAAGCGGCTCTATCATGGTCTTACACCGGTAACAGTGCCCCACCGCATGCTGGTAAGACTCTATTTTTTCGAGCAAGCCATCGTTTTCCAGATCCTCCAGTATCTTTTCGCGGCATTCAAACCTGTCCATGCCTTTATACGGACCTGCCAGTTCATTCATTTTCCCATCTTCGTCAATGACCTTGATTCTTTCAAGTTTGTGGACATTTCCGATCTCAAAGTCATTCGGGTCATGGGCGGGCGTTATTTTCAGGGCACCTGTACCGAATTCAGTATCCACGTATTTGTCAAAAATCACAGGTATCGGTTTCTTGAGCACAGGCAAGAGCACATAAGTGTCTGATAATTCTTTGTAGCGTTCATCATCCGGATTCACGGCCACGGCTGTGTCACCCAAAAGGGTTTCGGGTCGTGTGGTGGCAACTACCAGATGCCCCTTTCCGTGCTTAAATGGATAGCGAATATAATAAAAATAGCTATCGGTATCATGATGCTCAACCTCAAGGTCTGCCAGAGCAGTATGGCATCTTGGGCACCAGTTGATAATATAGTCTCCCCGGTATATCAGCCCCTCCTCATAAAGCCGTACAAAAATTTCCTTAACCGCCTTAGAAAGACCATCATCCATGGTAAAGCGTTCCCTGCTCCAGTCACAGGAGCATCCTAACCTTTTCAACTGGTTTACAATCACCCCGCCATACTTTTTTCTCCACTCCCAGACCAGATCAATGAATTTATCCCTTCCAACCTCGTGGCGATCGGTTCCCTTAGCCGCCAGGTCCTTCTCCACGACGTTCTGGGTGGCAATACCTGCATGATCGGTGCCCGGTTGCCAGAGAACATTTCGACCTTTCATTCTCTCGTATCGGCACAGGATATCCTGCAAGGTGTTATTGAGGGCATGCCCCATATGCAGGCTACCTGTGACGTTTGGAGGAGGGATCACTATACAAAAGGGCTCTTTATCAGAACAGGCCTCCGCCCTAAAAAGGTTGTTCTTTTCCCAGTAGTCGTACCATTTCCCTTCGACATTCTTAGGTTCGTAACCCTTGTCCAGTATTTCTTCCACCATATTTCTATTTGCTCCTTATATCCCCTGGATTCCGGCTCTGGTTTATCCCGAAATTGATGCGGGACTGGAATGAAAACTCGCCCTGCGACAACCTAAGCTTTGCTTCGCCTGCTGACTAGGGGTTTTAACCATCCCCGAGAGGGACACTAAAAAAAGGGGTTGCAATATTGACAACCCCTTTACAGTAAACAGTTTTTATCAAAATCCTAAAATAGTTTCGGGCTGTACTTTAATCATGTGAAGATTCGATGCTCTCCTTCAGGGCATCAATTGCACTTTTGATAACCTTTTCTGCAACAGTTACCATGGTCTCTTTCGCGACCCTCTCCACAACATCTTCTACCACTTCCCTTATGATGGATTCAATCCTCTCTTCGGAGATCCCGATAATTTCTTTTCCTGCATCGGAAAACACATCATCTTCAAGTGCCGCTTCCGTAATCTCGGATACCCCGCTCAAATCCTCGTACGGGATTTCCGGTGGCTTTTCCAGACCCAAATCTGAAGTATCTTCATCACCTGTCGGAGCCTCCCGGGTCTCTTCAAGTCCTGCCAGTTCCTCGGGCTTAATCTTGGCGACACCTAATGCTTCGTCATCGTATACGCTTTCAAGGTCACTTTCATCCAGATGAAACTCTGTATCTAACTCTTCCGCCGGTTCTATTCTTGCAAAAGTGGTATCCAAATCCGCTTCAAAAGCCTGAGTTTCATCCTCTTCAGATATCTGTTCCAATTCTTCCAGATCCAGTTCTTCCTCTTCTTCAACCCCCACGCCCTCTTCAACAGGCTCTTCTTCCAACAATTTAGCTATCTCATCAGACTCCGAATCCTCGAACAACTTCTCTCCTTCATCAACTCCACCTTCAGGTGACTCCAACTCATCAAGAGCAGAGCCAATATCCGTTTCAAGAATCTGGGATGTGTCTTC
>CAZENC010000166.1:0-6754 GCA_964513115.1 uncultured Desulfobacteraceae bacterium
TAAGCCTTAAAAACTAAGCTATAGACACAAAATAATCCGTCTAATCTCTACTGCCACTACCTACCTTTGTCCGCGGCCCGTTTTCTGATCACCGCCTACTGTTTAATGTATACTTCCCACTTTCACTTACCAGCGGTAGTGGGCAAAAGCCTTATTAGCTTCAGCCATCCTATGCGTATCTTCCTTCTTTTTAATTGCGGCCCCTCTTGAATTACTAGCGTCGATTAATTCTCCTGCTAATTTGGCAGCCATTTCCTTCTCGCCTCTCATGCTGGCAAAGTTTATGAGCCAACGCATGCTTAGTGCCTGCCTTCTTGAGGGCCGCACTTCTGTAGGCACCTGGTAAGTTGAGCCCCCGACGCGCCTTGACTTCACCTCCACAGCAGGCCTAACATTCTCAACCGCCCTCTGAAAAACAACCAGCGGATCTTGCTTTGTTTTCTCCTTTATTATATCAAACGAATTGTATAATGCCTTTTGAGCAATACTTTTCTTGCCCTTTTTCATCAAGTTATTGACAAATTTGGCCACAAGAACGCTCTTATACTTAGGATCAGGCATCACCTCTCGTTTGGAAATTACTCTTTTCCTGGGCATAAAACTCCTCCGAAAAATAGTTGGGCTTTCAGAGGCCTTTTGGCCTTTTGGCACCATATTTTGAACGGCCCTGCCTTCTATCATCCACGCCTGTCGTATCCATCGTACCCCGAATAATGTGGTATCGAACTCCTGGCAAATCCTTGACCCGCCCGCCTCGAATTAACACTACAGAATGCTCCTGAAGGTTATGGCCCATACCAGGGATATAGGAAGTCACCTCAATTCCATTTGTTAATCTAACCCTTGCAACTTTTCTCAATGCCGAGTTGGGCTTCTTGGGTGTCGATGTATATACACGCACGCATACCCCCCTTTTCTGAGGTGCGCCTTGAAGGGCAGGTGTCTTCATCTTTTTCTTTGGTTTTCGGCGACCCTTTCTCACAAGCTGGTTAATAGTCGGCATGGATTCTCCTCTGTTTTTTAATCAATTACACAAACCGTCAGGACAAAATGCAGACAGAATCTGGAAAAAACAAAACCATTCTTTATATTTTCTATTACTTTTCTTGTCAAGGCTTTTTAAAGTTAAACACCAAGAAATTTAGCCTTCGATACCAATTCCAACATTCCGGTAGGCCTTTACCCCTGTTCCTGCCGGTATCAAACGACCCATAATCACGTTCTCTTTGAGGCCTTTCAGGTGATCTACTTTCCCTGCCACACTGGCATCAGACAAAACCTTTGTTGTTTCCTGAAAAGATGCTGCAGATATAAAACTCTCCGTGCTTAGAGAAGCCTTGGTAATTCCTAATAGCAACGGCTCCGCAGTAGCTGGTTTTCCACCTTGTTCAATGATTTTGTTGTTCTCTTTTGCAAAACGCCATTTTTCTACGCTCTCCCCTAAAAGAAAATGAGAATCCCCTGCATCAGTCACGCTGACCTGTCGTAACATTTGCCTGACGATAACCTCGATGTGCTTATCGTTAATCTTTACACCCTGAAGTCGATATACTTCCTGGACTTCATTAACGAGATATTTGGCCAATTCTTTAAGACCTCTAATTTTTAGTATGTCATGGGGGTTTATGGAACCATCCATCAAAGCCTCACCAGCCCTGACGTAATCCCCATCTAAGACACTAACGTGTTTTCCTCTTGCGACAAAATAATTTACAGCATCACCAACCTCCGGGGTAATCGTCATTTTCCTTTTTCCCTTTGTATACTTGCCAAAAGAAACTACGCCATCTATTTCACTGATGATAGCTGTCTCTTTTGGTTTCCTAACTTCAAATAACTCAGCTACCCTTGGAAGTCCTCCTGTAATATCTTTTGTTTTTGTAGTTTCCCTTGGGATCTTCGCTAAGACTACACCGGAACTCACCTTGTCTCCCTCATTAACCATAATGATGGCACCAACTGGTAGAGGGTAACGGGCCTTGGCCTTTCTACTTGATTTCAAAATAGCCGTTTTTCCACTGCTATCTTTGATTGAGATCCGGGGCCTTGTATCCATGTCACCTGACTCAACGATCACCCTGCTAATCTTTCCTGTAACCTGATCCCTCTTTTCCTGCATCGTACGGCCTTCTAAAATATCGCCGAACTTAACAACACCAGGCATATCAGTGAGAATGGGGATAGTAAAGGGATCCCACTCGGCAAGGACCTCACCGGGCTTTACTTTCTTCCCGTTGCGGACTTTCAGAGTCGTCCCGAAGGTAATAGGGTATCTCTCAACTTCCCTTCCACCTTTACCTAAAATAGCGATTTCGCCATCGCGGTTCATAACCACTAGGTCGCCTTCTGCGTTTTTAACTGTTTTAAGATTAACGAACTTTACCTTTCCCTGATTCCTGGGCTGAATTGTCGACTGCTCAACTCGTTTGCTTGCTGTACCACCTATATGAAACGTCCTCATGGTAAGCTGTGTTCCAGGTTCTCCAATAGATTGGGCAGCAATGATACCAATTGCTTCGCCAATATTCACTTCATGACCGTGAGCCAGATCTCTACCATAGCATTTTTTACACACACCACGTGTGGCTTCACAAGTCAAAACGGACCTGATCCTGACCCGCTCTATTCCAGCTTTCTCAATTTTATCGACTTTATCTTCATCGATCTCCTCAGATGCCTTAACAAGCAATTCCTGTGTTATGGGATCATAGATATCCTCAAGGGCCACTCTACCTAAAATCCTTTCGCCAACTCTCTGAAGAATTTCGCCGCCTTCCACAAGGGCATCTACCCAGATACCATCCATCGTTCCGCAGTCTTCTTCAGTGACAATAGCATCCTGTGCTACGTCCACCAGCCTCCTTGTTAAATAACCTGAATTGGCTGTTTTGAGCGCCGTGTCGGCCAGTCCTTTCCTGGCTCCATGAGTGGAAATAAAGTACTGCAACACGGTCAAACCTTCACGGAAATTTGAAGTAATAGGTGTTTCGATGATCTCCCCGGACGGCTTGGCCATCAACCCTCTCATTCCAGCCAGCTGTCTCATTTGATCTTTGCTTCCCCTTGCGCCCGAGTCAGACATCATATAGATTGGATTAAAACTGGTAGTCTTTTTCTTTTTGTTCCTGGGGCCCGATACCTCTTCAATTGCCATTTCCTTAATCATCTCAGAGGCAACATCTTCTGTGGCCTGGGCCCAAATATCAACAATTTTATTGTATTTTTCCCCGCTGGTAATAAGTCCATTTATGTACTGATCGTCTATCTTCTTTACCTCATTTTCCGCCTTCTCGATAATCTCTCCCTTCTTAGACGGGACAACCATATCCTTCATTGCAATAGATATCCCCGAAAGAGTGGCATATTTGTAACCGACATCCTTCAGCCTGTCAGCCAATATAACCGTGGATTTAATCCCCGCATGGCGATAGGACTCATTGATCAAGGCACGCAATCTTGTTTTGGACATCGTGTTGTTAATCAGATCAAAGGAAAGCGGTTCTGGTAAAATCTCATATAGAATTACACGGCCCGTGGTAGTCTCCTGAAGCTTTCCCTCTAACTTTACCTTAATAGAGGCGTGCAAATCCAATTCACCGGCATCATACGCAATTCTCACCTCTCGTGGGCTTGAAAAGACCTTGCCTTCACCTTTCGAATCAAGCCTTTCCCTCGTCATGTAATAAATCCCCAGAACGATATCCTGGCTGGGAACAATGATGGGACCTCCGTTAGCTGGTGATAGGATGTTGTTTGAGGACATCATCAAAACCCGGGACTCTATCTGGGCCTCAATTGACAAAGGGACATGAACCGCCATTTGGTCCCCATCAAAATCAGCATTGAAGGCTGTACATACTAAAGGATGGAGCTGAATGGCCTTACCCTCAATAAGTATAGGTTCAAATGCCTGTATCCCTAAACGATGCAGTGTCGGAGCCCTATTCAATAGAATACAGTATTCCCTGACCACTTCATCTAAGGCGTCCCAGACATCAGGGGTCTCTCTTTCAACCATCTTCTTTGCGCTCTTGATGGTTGTAACCAAACCCTTTTCGTCCAATTTGTTATAGATGAAAGGCTTGAAAAGCTCCAAAGCCATCTTTTTAGGAAGTCCGCACTGATGCAGCCGAAGATCCGGGCCAACTACGATAACTGATCTACCCGAATAGTCCACCCGCTTTCCAAGCAGATTCTGCCTGAACCTTCCCTGTTTGCCTTTCAACATATCGCTCAGGGACTTAAACGGCCTTTTGTTTGCTCCGGTTACAGCCTTTCCTCTTCTCCCATTATCAAATAGAACATCAACCGCCTCCTGTAGCATCCTCTTTTCATTCCTTACGATTATGTCAGGGGCGTTTAACTCCAAAAGCCTTTTTAGCCTGTTATTTCGATTTATTACACGCCTGTACAGGTCATTTAAATCGGAGGTGGCAAAACGTCCTCCATCAAGTGGTACTAAAGGCCTGAGATCGGGAGGCAGCACGGGAATAGTATTCATTATTAACCATTCCGGTCTGTTTTTTGACTCCTTAAAAGCGTCAATAATTTTCAGCCGTTTGGCCAGCTTTTTTCGCTTCGCATCTGACTTTGTTCCATGCATCTCAACCCTAAGCGTCTCAGAAAGATTGTCAAGGTCAAGTTCCTTCAGCATGGCCTGAATAGCTTCAGCGCCGATTCCCGCCTTAAATCTATCTCCATAGTCCTCTCTTGCCTGTTGGAGCTGTTCATCAGTCAACAGGGATCCTTTCGTAAGCGGAGTATCCTTAGGATCAGTAACTATGTAAGCCTCAAAGTAAAGAACCCTTTCCAGATCTTTTAGGGTCAAATCAAGAAGGTTGCCCACTTTGGAGGGGAGACACTTCAAAAACCAGATATGTGCCACAGGGGCCGCGAGCTCAATATGACCCATCCTTTCCCGTCGAACCTTAGACTGGATCACTTCCACTCCGCACTTCTCACATACGATGCCCCGGTGTTTCATCCGTTTGTACTTGCCACAATTACATTCGTAGTCCTTTATGGGCCCAAATATCTTCGAGCAAAAAAGCCCATCACGTTCCGGCTTGAAGGTACGGTAATTTATGGTTTCAGGCTTTTTGACCTCACCATAAGACCATTCCCTAATCTTCTCCGGTGATGCCAATGAAATCCTGACAGCATTAAAGCTCGACGGATCTTTCGGCTTAGAAAAAAAACTATATAATTCTTCCACGCCTCTCTCCTTGTTTTGACGAAATCTATGCCTGACTGTCCTCGAAAAGCTGAAGTTCCAACCCAAGACTCTGCAATTCTTTCATAAGCACCTTGAATGACTCGGGAAGTCCTGCCTCAAGAACATTATTACCCTTAACTATTCGTTCATACATACGTGTTCTTCCAGCCACATCATCTGATTTAACAGTCAAAAATTCTTGAAGAGTATATGCGGCACCATAAGCCTCCATGGCCCAGACTTCCATCTCTCCTAATCTTTGGCCTCCGAATTGGGCTTTCCCGCCCAAAGGTTGCTGGGTAACCAGCGAATATGGGCCGATTGACCGGGCATGTAGTTTGTCATCTACCAAGTGATGGAGTTTCATTACGTACATGACTCCAACAGTAATTTTCTGATCAAAAGACTCACCTGTCCTTCCATCATAGAGCGTCGTTTGACCGGTTATGGGTAATCCGGCCTCTTTAAGGTACTTCTCAATTTCATCTTCCAGCGCGCCGTCAAATACCGGCGTAGCCATTGGCACTCCGTCCCTCAACAACTTAGCCCTTTTTATCAATTCCTCATCGGATGATGTCTCAAAAAACTTGTACTCATGTTTAGGGTACAACTTTTTTAGTCTGCGCCTCAGCTCATCAGTATTCTTCATAGTATCCAGTATCTTCTCAATCTGTGCGCCCAACTCTCGAGATGCCCACCCTAAATGGGTTTCAAGGACCTGTCCCACATTCATTCTCGATGGAACACCGAGGGGGTTTAAAACCACATCCACCGGTGTCCCGTCAGAAAAATATGGCATGTCTTCAACCGGCAGAACTCTGGAAAGGACACCCTTGTTCCCATGGCGACCTGCCATTTTATCTCCCACTGACAACATACGCTTTACCGCTACATATACCTTGACCATCTTAATGACACCGGGAGCCAATTCGTCACCCACACCTAATCTGTCTATTTTGTCCTCAAACAGTTTAGTGGTACGAGCGACCTTTGCGGAATAACTCTGAATAATGGCTTCAAGTTTCTCAATAACATCCATGGCGATTCTTAGATCCGAGCCTGCCCACGCCTCAACTGCAATCCTGTTAACATCCTCTGCCTTTATTGGCTTATTTGCCTGCATGAGAATATCGCCTGATATCTTATCACGCAGTCCGATTTTAAGCTTTTTCCTGATAAGGAGATCCTTTAACTTCTCCCTTGCGCTTCTCCCAATGGCATCAATCTCATCTTGAAGGTCTTTTCTGAGCCGGCGCTTTTCTTCCGCTTCAATTGCCATGCTTCTCGTGTCCTTCTCGACACCTCTTCTGGAAAAAACCTTGGCATCAATCACAATCCCCTGTACGCCGGGTGGGACCCTCAAGGAACTATCCTTAACATCTCCTGCCTTGTCTCCGAATATTGCCCTCAGGAGCTTTTCTTCGGGAGATAGCTGGGTCTCCCCTTTAGGTGTTATCTTGCCGACCAGGATATCGCCCGGCTTTACTTCCGCACCAATCATAATGATGCCACTTTCGTCCAGATACCTTAAGGCATCCT
>CAZENC010000167.1:0-6744 GCA_964513115.1 uncultured Desulfobacteraceae bacterium
TGTAAAAATATTCCAATGACTTTATCAGGCTATTGGTGGTGGCACGGCTCAAATTTGGAGGTGTGCCTGCCGGATTCGTTTTGACATAATATAGAGTTGAAAACCGTGGGCACCTTCCCGAGGTTCCCACGGTTTTTTTGTGTCCTGATTTTTATAAGGCCGTGGGGCCTAGGTCCCACGGCCTTTTTATATGGATTTGGAATGTTTGGGCAAAAACGTGAGTATTAAACAGACTTTGAAAAAGGAGGAAAAGAAAATGATCAGAGAATCAATCAAGAAAGTTGTTGAAGGAGAGGATTTATCGGAAGGTGAAATGGAAAAGACCATGGTAGAAATTATATCCGGTAAGGCGACGTCCGCCCAGATCGGCTCATTTGTCACAGCCTTGAGGATAAAGGGAGAAACCATTGATGAAATCACCGGTGCAGCCAGGGCCATAAGGGCCGGTACAGCAAGGGTACGGATCAACAATCACCTGATAAACATTGATCGTGACGAAATCAACGTTGAAGATGAAACCATCCTTGATACGTGTGGTACCGGGGGATACGGCACCAAAACTTTCAATATTTCCACTGCCACCGCCTTTGTGGCTGCGGGTGCCGGAATAAAAGTAGCAAAATATGGAAACAGGCCTGACTCCACCCATTGCGGGAGCGCAGATGTGCTTGAAAACCTTGGCGTCAATTTAGATATCACAACCACAGATGCGGAAAGAAGCATAAGAGAGGTCGGGATAGGATTTCTCTATGCCTCTCTATTTCACGGCACAATGAAATACGTGGCAGGTCCCAGGCGCGAGATAGGTTTCAGGACCATTTTTAACCTCCTGGGCCCCCTTTCCAACCCTGCAAGTGCCTCTGTCCAGGTATTAGGCGTCTATTCGCCGGACCTGACCGAGAAAATGGCCCAGGTCCTTAAAAGGCTCGGGACCCGGGAGGCGTATGTTGTATGTGGTGAGGCTACATTTGATGAGATAAGTATCTGTGGTGCGACCAGGATCTGCCACCTTAAGAATGGCGATATAGGCACCTTTGAAATCACACCGGAAGAGTATGGTTTCAAAAGGGCAGCACCGAAGGAAATAGGAGGCGGTAATGCGAAAGAAAATGCCTCAATTATCCGGGAAATCCTAAATGGTGGGAAAGGGGCAAAGAGGGATGTGGTACTGCTCAATGCGGCGGCCGCGTTCGTGGCAGCAGGTCTTGACGGCGGTCTCAAAGAGGGCATTGAAAGGTCAAAAAACTCAATTGATTCCGGGCGGGCCAGGGAAAAGCTTAGTGCCCTGATCGAGTTCACGCAGAAGTGCAGGGTTTTTGTCCGGAATGAGCCATAAAGTCTGCGCAATTGCATAATTGATGTTTCCGAGATATTCAGATAATTGGGCGCAGTCCCGTATGGACTGCCATGGTGCCAAACATAAACCGTTGATAGGATACATCCTTAAGACCAGCGATCCTCATTGTTGAGGCCAGTTGTTCCGGTGTCATAAAGGCCTGAGTGGATTTACACAGATATGTGTAAGCCGCCATGTTCCGGGCTATCAGGGCACCTATCAGGGGGAGCACAATTTTAAGGTGGAACAGCAGAGGGATCCGCAATACTTTACTAGGAACCGGCGCTGTATCGAGGCACACCACCCGGCCACCGGGTTTAACAACACGAATCTGCTCCTCAAAGGCACGACGCGGATCAATCACGTTACGTATCAGATACCCTGATGTGACGGCATCAAAAGTGGCGTCAGCAAACGGCAACTTCAATGCATCGGCACAGCAAGACAGTATTCTTTGCCCGCCCGGACGTCCACGTCCTACATCAGTCATCCGTAAACTGAAATCCACAGCGGCCACGCGTAGACCGGGGTCGCGGCGCAAGGCCTCCAGTGCAATGTCACCGGTTCCGGTCCCAACATCCAGAAGTCGCCCGCCCATTGGTAGCGCCGCCTTTTTGACCACATGCCTGCGCCAGTAACGGTCTTGCCCCAGGGTCATCAGGCGGTTAATCAGGTCGTAGTGATTGGAGATCCGCCCAAACATATCACGGATATATTCGGCTCGGTCAGGTCCTTTAAGATATGTCACGTCTTAGAGGCTCCTTAAGATACAGGTAACTCAAAGGCTGGCTTTCCCTGCCAATGCCGCTCAAACCGCTCAGGGCGTCGGCGGTAGCTATGAGGGAATACTAATTTTAAGCATATATTGTGGTTTCTTTTTACTTGATATACAAGGGGAATTTCCCTATAGTCCTTTTCGCAAATATATATTAACTTATCACACAAAGAGACGCCAAGGAAGATTTCGTTGGTTTTGCCTCGATAATGAAAGAAGAACCGCGCAGGTGGAACATCTGGAGGAATCAAAAAAAATGGTCATGGAAGTGAAATGGTGCGGTTTTGATTTTGGTCGAAGCCTCATGGATCCGGGAGGTCTGAGGGGCCAGCGCCTGTTCGGTGACCTCTACAAAGAGCTGGGAAGACCGGAACTGATCCCGGAAAAGATCAGAAAATTTCGCATCCTCAAGGAAAAATACGGAAGCCACGATCGAATCAATGAGGGGCACCGGGACGAGATATGCAGCTTTGTTCTGGATGATGACCCCAGGGCCATCGAACTGTTCGGCCAAAAGGAACAGGACCTGATGGATATGGGAGAAGGGCTGGAAGAAGCCTTGGAGTATCTTCGGTCAGAGGGTATTGAGCTCTGGGTTGTTTCGGAGTTAAAAAAGACGCTGGGTCCGGTGGGAACAGATCACGTCTCACGGTTTTTGAAAGGAAGGGGTCTTGTGAAATATTTCAAGGGGGTGTTGACTCCCCAGGGAAAAATCAATCTGGAAAATGATTCCATAGACCCCAGATACAAAGGTTGCACCAAAAGGGAAGGGACCATCTACGACGTCCTGTCTCTGGACCTCAAGGAACAGGGCATTGAACCTCATGAGGCGGTCATGGTGGGGGACAAACCAGAGACCGATATAGACCCTGCCCACGAACGAGGCTTCAAGACCATTCAGTATACCGGGTTTGTCGACCTGGGTGAATCAAAGGCGGACTTGGTTATCTATTCCTTTGCCGAACTCAAGACCATTCTAAAAATAAAGGATAGCGCCTATGTCTATACCGACGCCCAAGAGACTCACCGTTCAATATGATGACGGTTCGAGTATAGAAGTGGACTTTGCCGATCTGACCCACCAGCTTCAGCAGGAACTCCTGAGACAACCGGCCCTCTGTCGACCCAACCCCGATGCGGACAAGGCGAATTTTGTCCTCCTGGAATGGGAAGACGGCTGGCAGGAGGTCATTCAGGTGGATTCAGGCTGTACCGAGATCAACCGATATTCCGTCATCACCCGGCCCGAGGAGGTGGGACGTCTCTCTCTCAAGAAGTCGGATGGATACCCTGAATTGATTGAGATCCTCCGGAGGCCTCTTGATCTGAAGAGAGTGGGCTTTGTGCATAGCTATCAACTATCCCTTGAGCGATCTGACAGGGAAGGGAAAGAGGTGGATCATTTATTCTCCCTCGAAAAACGGGGCGATGCCCTCAAAAAGGCCATGGAACGCTTTCAGCAGGCGGTTGCCGAGGAGGGTATTGACTTAGAGGCATTGCAATCACAGGAGCCGGAACAGGTGCGGGAAACGTGGGAAAAAATCGCCCGAAGAATGAGGATTATGGCTTCACAGCGGCAGCAGGATGTGCTGGATTTCGTTGCATACCTGGCAAAAAACCACCATCAACAACGGGTTGGCCGTCAATAAAATGCTTCAGTGAAACCCATAACTTTTTTCAAGGAGACAGGTGTGAGATCACGGGGCTCCGAAAGACCTGACATTGACTTAAAGAAATAAACTCGTAAAAGTGATGGGTGCACACAGGCCAATTTTGCGTTCTTCCTTGCTCCAAGAACAAGCAACTACATTTGCAGAAGAATGACACGAAAACACATCTGATTTAAGAAGATCGACTCAATGCAGCCGGTCACAGATTTGGTTTTTGGGTCTGCGATCATGTTATAGTCCCATCTTGATACTCCATAAAAAATCTGTAAAAAGCAGCCAGAACAAGGGCATGTGTTATGTCTCCATTGCGTATGAGTTTGGGAACCTCAACGAGTGGCCGTAGAAGGACTTCGATGTCCTCCTTTTCATCCTGATGCTGTTCTCCGGTCAAGGAAACATCTTTTGCAAGAAAAGTAAAACACTGGTTGTTCTGTATGGCGGGGTTGGGGTGAACACTTCCTAAGAGAATCATATCGGATGCCCGATAACCGGTTTCTTCGAACAGCTCCCTGTGGGCTGCCTTTTCAGCGTTATCGTTTTGTTCCACAAGACCTCCTGGGATCTCTAAGGTGACATCCCTGGTTCCGTGTCTGTACTGCCGGACCATAACGACCTCATTTTGGGGAGTGAGGGGAATGATATTTACCCATGATGAGGATTCCAGGATAAAAAAATCATGATCTTGTCCTGTGCGTGGTGATATTGCCCTGTCTGTCCGAAGACTGAACACGCGGTACGATTTATCCCGCCTGCTTGAGATCACTTTCCAGGGTTTAGGTGGCATTTTATTTCTCCTTTGTCCTCTTGGACTGGATAAACACAATGGTCAGGATATTCGAAATAAGATGAATCAGATTGAACCTTTTAATCCTGTCGAAAATTCTATTACTTAAAAAAGCGAGTGATATCATCAAGATCATGGCTTATTGGGATTTGCGGCAGGCTTTCCAGAAAGAACCTGCCGTACCTGCTGGTCATCACCCTGACATCCAGCACAGAGAGTACGCCTCTATCGGAGTTGTTCCTTATCAATCTTCCCAGGCCCTGTTTGAGGGATATGATCGCTGAAGGCACCTGGTACTCCGTGAAGGGATTCCCTCCCCGGTCACGGATGGCATCAATCCTGGCAGCTACCAACGGATCGCCTGGTGATTCAAAAGGCAGCTTGTCTATTATCAGGCAACTCAAAGATTCCCCCGGCACATCTACACCCTGCCAGAAGGAGGCTGTAGCCAGCAGAACCGAGTGGATATCCCTCCTGAATTCGTCCAGCAGTATGGATCGGGGCGCATCTCCCTGCCTGAGAATGGTGTAGGGGATGTTGCCTTTTAAAATTTGGAAAACAAGGTTCAGGTTATGGTAGCTGGTAAAGAGCACCAGGGCACGGCCGTCTGTTTTCCTTAGTATTTCCGTAATTCGTATTGCGACCTTTGAGGCAAAGTCGGAAGAATTTGGGTTGGGCAGGTCTCTTGGAAGATACATAAGTGTCTGGTTCTCAAAGTCAAAGTGGGACGGATAGATGCCCTCGAGGGTTGTGTCCGGTAGCCCCAGCCGTGAGCGAATATAATTAAAGGTCTGATTTGTTGAAAGGGTGGCAGAAGTAAATACCACTGTTTGCAGTTTTTGATACAGGGCTTCATTCATTCGCTCGGATATATCTAGCGGTGATGCATGGAGCACCAGGCTTTTTTTCCGTTTTTCATACCAGTTCAACCAGTTGCTGTCCCTCTTGCAGAGGATATTCTCAAATAGCTGGTCCAGCTCCCCGGTCCTTGCCAAAAGCGCCTGCAGCGTCGCATTATCCAATGCCTTAAGGCCTGCTTTTTCCAGTATGTATTTAAGCCCTTTGCGGATCTCTCGACCAGGGCCTTTTTTTATTTCCGAAAGGGCTGCATGGTCGAGACGGCCCTTTTCGCCTTTCTCGTTACAGAGGAACCTTAGATTTTCCGATCCGATCTTTATGCCTTTTAAGTGTATTTTAAGCTTACCTTTGTCTGTATCCTTGAGATCATTTGTCTCTTTTTCGAGATCATTTATCAATTCCATGAGTTGATTTGTACTCAGGATTTCTCCTAAGTATCCGGTCGCAATTTCTTCTATGGTGTGGGCTTCGTCGAACACCGCCACCTGGAAACGGGGAATTATCTCCCCGAAGCCATCTTTTTTCACTTTCATATCAGCGAAAAACAGATGATGGTTTACGATGATTATTTTCGATTTGGCTGCCTTACTGCGAAGTCGATTCAAAAAGCACTCATCTAAAAACATACATTTTGATCCCAAACACTGGTCGGATGTTGAGGAAAGTTCATCCCAGAGCGCGTCATCGTCGGCCAGCCAATAAATCTCTGAACGATCAGCGAACCTTGTTTTTTTCAGCCATTTCTCGATCTTTTCTCTTGTCTTTTCCAATCCTGTTTTCAAAAGAGATGGCTGTGAAAAGAACTGGTGATACCTGTAAAGACACAGATAGTTCTTTCTTCCTTTCATAATCATGGCATTAATATTCAAGTTGGTGGCTTTTTGCAGTAGTGGGATATCCTTATGGTAGATCTGTTCCTGAAGGTTTTTTGTCCCGGTGGAAACAACCGCCTTCTTCCCGCTTAGGATAACAGGGACAAGGTAGCCAAAAGTCTTACCAGTTCCGGTTCCTGCCTCTACAATGGCAGGGATCTTTTTCTGAAGTGCCTCTTCAAGCAAAAGAGCCATTTGAAGCTGTGATGAGCGGAATTCAAAGCCAGAAAGAGATTGGGCCAGCATTCCATCCTTTCCCAGAATTCCTTTAATTGTTAATGAGGTCTCTGGCATGAGACAAATATAGTTTTGGGAAACGGGTGAGTCAATGCGCAAAAAAATATATGCCATTTTCTTTGACAAAGGACTGACTTTTCTCTATAGACAATACTACAAACCTGGAAAATTTAAAGAAGGAGGGAGAAATGAAAAAAACATGGAGTCTCCAT
>CAZENC010000168.1:0-4796 GCA_964513115.1 uncultured Desulfobacteraceae bacterium
CGCCATATTGGCCGGACGGACCGAAGAAATTGTCAAGAGATTTGACCGGACGCGCATCATGTACCATCACTCCTCCGGCAATTTCGGCCGTATGTACACGATAAATTGCTATTTGAACTTTGTGCCCATACAGGAGCGTTCGGACTGGTTCAAGCACTGGGCCACAGAAGGAATAAAGCCTCTATTCCTCTGTGAATACGGGGTGCCTATAGGTATGTCTTGGACATTACACAGGGGATGGGAAGATGGCAAGTGGTATAAAGGAAAAAAGCACTATACAAACGGCAAATTGCAGTATCAGTTCTGCACCGCGGAATGGGGCTCGCAGTTTCTGGGGGATGATTCATACAATCTCACGGAGGAAGAGAAAGCGAATATGCGTTTTGAGGCCGGGAAATGGAGGGCGGGCGGAACGTGGCACAGGTGGGACTATCCTTTCAGGGTCCACGGTTCCCCTCTTGGAATTCCCAATTTAAGTGACGTGCAGGACATGTATATTAGTGATAACTGGCGGGCCTATCGTACATGGGGAGTCTCTGCATTCAACATATGGCACGGCAATCTCTGGAAGCTTAAAAAGGACGTTAACACGAAAAGGAAAACTTACAATGTGGATTGGGACAACCTTCAAAAGCCGGGCTTCAGTCCGGATTTTATTGATAAAAGGTTCGTGCGAATGGACACGGCTTATGAAATATCGGACTGGGTTGTTACAAATGCAGGCAAGGCCCTTCTTCGCAATAATCAGCCCCTTTTGGCCTTTATCGGCGGCAAGCCCGCGCGTTTTACGAGTAAGGATCATAACTTCCATGCCGGTGAAACCGTTGAAAAACAGATTATAATAATCAACAACTCGCGAGAGACGGTGAAGTGCGATTGTTCCTGGTGGTTTGAACTGCCTGAGGCTGAAAAAGGCAGTAAGAGGGTCATAGTCGAGACCGGTGAACAGGAACGCATTCCATTGCGGTTTGCCTTGCCTGCTGCACTGGTACCTGGTGAGTACGCCCTGAAAATGAAGGTCAAGTTCAGTACGGGGGACTCGCAGGAGGATTGTTTCACAATCCATGTCCTGTCGCAGGCACCATCCGTAAAATCGGCTGTAAAAATAGCCTTGTTTGATCCTAAGGGGGAAACACGTGAGTTGTTGGGCCATATCGGCATTAAATGTGATTCCGTAGATACAAATACGGATCTTTCCCCGTACAATATTCTCATAGTCGGAAAAGGGGCGCTAACTCTTGGAAAACCGGCACCCGATATTGGGCGTTTACCCGGAGGTTTGAAGGTGCTTGTTTTCGAGCAGGGCAGGGATGTGCTCGAAAAACGGTTCGGCTTCCGGGTTCAGGAGTATGGTCTTAGGCGAGTATTCAAAAGGATACCCGATCACCCGGTCCTGGCCGGACTTGATAAACAGAATCTTTGTGACTGGCGTGGCAATGCAACGACAGTTCCATCGCGCCTGGAATATGAGTTTAGTCCGAGGCATTATCCTACCATCAAATGGTGCGGCATGAAGGTCACGAGGGCATGGCGTTGCGGTAACTACGGTAATGTGGCTACCGTTTTAATTGAGAAACCGGCTCGCGGCGATTTTCTGCCTGTTGTGGACGGAGGATTCAACCTCCAGTACAGCCCTCTTGTTGAATACCGCGAAGGGAAAGGCATAGTCATGTTTTGTCAGATGGACGTGACCGGTCGTACGGAATATGATCCCGCTGCCAAAAGGTTAGTAGTCAATATATTAAAGTATTTGTTCTCATACTCGCCAGGAAAGCGCCGTAAAGCGTTATATGTCGGTAACGAGGCCGGCCGGACACATTTCGAACAATCAGGGATCTCTCCCGGTAAGTACACCGGTGGCTTGCTGACTTCCGACCAGTTACTGGTCGTAGGACCCGGCGGGGAAGAGGAGCTGTCCGCTCAAAAAGGAAATATAGCCACATGGCTTAAAACGGGAGGGCATGTCTTAGTTATTGGTCTCAACGAACAGGAAGCTAAGGCCTTTTTGCCCTGTGATATCAGGATGAAGAAGATGGAACACATCTGTGCCTGTTTTGAGCCTGCCGGCATGAGATCTCTATTAGCGGGAATAGGCCCTGCTGATGTATGCACACGCGATCCACTGGACTTACCGCTTGTTTCAGGAAGCGCCACCGTGGTGGGAAACGGTGTGCTTGCGGTTTCTGAGGACTCCAACGTGGTCTTCTGTCAGCTCGCCCCGTGGCAGTTTGATTACAAGAGAATGTATCACCTGAAGATAACGTTCAGGCGAATAGCTTTTATGGTCACGCGCCTGCTGGCCAACATGGGTTCAAGCGGCGAAACGCCGCTTATTTCGCGTTTCTCCAGACCTGTTAAGGAGAAGTGGTACAAGGGACCTGAAAATCGTTGTTTGAGCGGATTTTACCTGGAGAATCCGGTAGAAATGGATGATCCATACAGGTTTTTCCGTTGGTAGATAACCCCATGTTGCATAAACAAATCACCTACGCTTTACCCTTGACATCCCGGATCGGCCTGCCATGTGAAATGCTTGCCCTATTGAATGCGAAGCATATTCAATTGGGGCGAAGCCTATTTCAACGGGGCGACACTCAATTTTTGCAGCGTTGGGATTAATACCGGCCTAAAAAAATCTATAAAAAAAATTTGGCGGGATTTTGAGATGATAATTATGTGTAAAACATTACCTAAAAGTGGAAATAGATTTCGCTATACAAATGTTAATTATTCATGTGTGTGTTGGTTCTGTTTTTCTTTGTCGGGCTAAGCATCTGAAAACATTGTTTAAAAAAAATAAATATATTTGGCAAATTTCCAGGGTTTTGGCATTGATTTTGTATGAACTATACTGACTTTCATATAATTCGTTAATCAACCAATACAGCTAACCTTTTACGTATATGTTAAGGAAGGAGTGAAGAAATGAAAAAGTTGTTGGTGTTTTTGGGCATGTGTGCATTGTTATTCGCTTTTGTCGGAACCGCAAGTGCGGTAGGAGGTGTTGTTTCTGCTGGTATTAATGGTACTAATCCAGTCCCTGAACCAGCTACATTGGTCCTTTTTGGTTCTGGTCTAATTGGCCTTGCTGCGGTCATGAGAAAGGTTAAAAAGAAGTAATTCTTGGTTCCTCAGGTCTTCACCGAGATAGCAGGGTTCATTAATTGCAACATAACGTGAATCCGGTTTTACTAATGAAGAGAATGTTGCGATATGTTTGTGCACCTTGATCTTGTTGGCTATGCCTTTCAAAGGACTGGCCCTGTGTTTTAGTATCTTTAACGATTTTTTCCGAGGTTGTGAGAACCAAAGAACTAAGTTCGTAAAACATCAGCACAATCTCCCTTTGGCTTACGGCGAGTTCTTCTATCAAAGCTGGGCAGAGGACTAACGGCGTAAGCCCGCGTTTATATAATAAAGCGTCCTATTCATCTCTCCCTCGATGCGCGTCAGGTATGTAAACTTTTGCAAAGAAGTGGAAGTGGTTTCTTAGAAATAAGTGCATTTTTTTGCCTACGTGTCGGAGGGTGTATTCTAGCCCGAATAACAATCTGTAATCATTGCGGAAAATAATTCGTGCATGCGGAAAATCTTGGTATGAATTCTGCAATAATGTATATGGTTTTGCTACCAAGTACCAGACCTTGGGCAGTTGTCAAAGAGCGCCCGATTTTTCTAAAGGCTTTTCGTTTATCAACTATGCAGTAACATTGGGGTTGCCGGTGCGATCATACCCCAAATCATATAATTGGTATGGCGATTATTGTAGTTAAGTACTAATGTTGGTGAAGCATTCTGTCTTTCTCGACGGTAAGAACCTCTTCCTTCTCTATAAGCTGCTGGAGGCACTGGAGCGTCACTTCGGCAGAAAAGCCGAAAATATATGTGAACCGATTTGTAACACGTATATCCCTGGGATCTAGGTTGTTGATCACGCGATCCTGAACCGTTTTAACGTCCTGCTGAAGTTTCTGACGTTGCTTGATGTTTTTGAAATTTACAACCCTTTTATCCCCTAAAGGGTCACGCAGGTTTACAATAACACGGGATCTTGTTTTCCCATCACTAAACCCGCTCAAAACTTCTTCCGGTGAGACTAATTTTGGACTTTCCATCAAAATATTAATTAGCCTGGAGGAGCGGTTCTCCGAACAACCGGGGCAGGGGGCGCAGAAGATCCAAATCAACGTAAAGAGGAAAATATGTTGCCATGGTTTAAAACAGGCATATCGCCCATATGAGGAATGCCCGGAAAAAGAAGGAAAAATCTTCATGCTTTTTTTACTTCTCGCTCTGGTGACTTTTCTCCAGGTATCCCCGATGAATCGGGGCTTTATCTAGATTCTCTCACCAAGGCGGGGGAAGATGATTGATTAACCTTAAAGGGCAGTCCTTGTGACTACCCCAATGAGATTGACACACAGAGCATTTTTACCATATTATAGAGAGAAAAGGCAATTTTTCTTGATGTGATAACAGAATTTGGGCTTATTTCCGTTATCTGCCGTTATCCGATGTCTTCATAATGAGGAGAGCGAATGAAAAAGCTATTCAAAATTTTTTGTGGTCAATTATTTGCTTCCATATGCATAATACTGTTTCTGGCAGCACCAAGCTTTTCCCAAGGTTTACCGGACAGTAAAATAAGTACTCTTCTGGGTAATCCAAAATTAATCATACCTGAAGAGATTGTTGAGGACTTTGTGCAAGGGCAAAAGACAACCTCAGTAATCGTCCTTCTACACCCCGGAAAGGATGCAGCTCCTTTAGACAGATCATTACAGAGCACAGGTAAG
>CAZENC010000168.1:4806-6738 GCA_964513115.1 uncultured Desulfobacteraceae bacterium
CAGGTAAGGAAGGTGGAAAAACCGGAACTGGTGTAAATGCCGGGATATAAAACAGGGTATATAACCTAAAGGACCTCAGTATCCGAAGGCAGGTGAAAGAGGTCGTTTCGAGGACGCTGGATAGAGTAATAAACACTCTGGACTTGAATAATGTAAATGTTACCAGAAAATTTTCATATATGTTCGGTTTTACCGCCGAAGTCACTATAGAAGGGCTTGAGTACTTGGCAAAAAGGGTTGACGTAGCTTCTGTGGAAAAGAACAGGATTCTTCATGCACATTTGGCCCAAGGCATCCCCGTGATGAATGCCGCTACTCCCAGAAGTACTTATAACGGCTCCGGCATAGCTATAGCCATATGCGATACAGGGATTGACACCTCCCATCCCATGTTAGGTAATGGTGGGTCTCCCATTTTCAATTCCAAGATCATTGGGGGGTATGACACGGGAGATAGCGACTCCGATCCCAGGCCCCATGCCACTCTGGGCGATGCACACGGAACGGCCTGCGCAGGGATAGCTGCGGGGGATATAGGAAGCACCGGGGATTACATCGGAGGCGTGGCCCCGGGCGCCAAGCTTTACGCTGTTAAGATTTCCACCTTAAATACGGGTAGTGCTACATCGGCAGCCATGATTGCGGGATGGGAATGGTGCATAACACATCAAAATGATGATTCCAACAATCCTATCATGATTATCAGCACAAGTTTTGGCGGTGGTCAGTATGATGCTATATGTGATTCCCTTTCTGTAGCCATGACCACGGCTGCTGCCAACGCAAAGGCTGCAGGCATGACTTTATTTGTATCTTCTGGAAATGACGGATATTGTGATTCCATGGGCTGGCCTGCCTGCATAACTCACGTGAACTCAGTCGGGGCCGTCTATGACGCAGACTTTGGGACCTATAATCCTTGTGTCAGTGAAGATTCTTGCGCTACTAAGTACTCTACCGGCGGTTGCACTTCAGGCTGGTACGCCATTGACGATACCGCGGCTGACATGGTCACATCCTATTCAAACAGCGCCTCATTCCTGGACCTGTTCGCTCCATCCAACGCGGCCTACACTACTGATATTGTGGGCTTAGGGGGCTACGATTCGGGAGACTATGATACTTCATTCGGCGGCACGTCCGCTGCCTGTCCTTATGCTGCCGGGGCCGCCGCTGTTTTGCAACATGCGGCCAAGTCCAAGACAGGGTCCTATCTTACACCGGGCGAGGTAAAATCATACCTTGCAGAATATGGCGACCAGATTACGGACGGAAAGGTGGCCATTACAAAACCGAGGGTGAATCTGGGCAATGCAGTCGATGCCCTGGTTGCCGAGGTTTGTAACCTCATCAATGACGGCAGTTTCGAAAATGGCCCCCCATCTGCCAGTGCGTGGACGGAATGGACGAATCAACCATGGGAATGGATCATAGATGTGAGCTCCAGTGATTGGGGAATTTCCGCTTTAGACGGCACCTATGCCTTCTGGGCCGGGGGATATTATGAGGATGTCTCCGAAATACGTCATCCAAATTCAGGCTATGTAGAGCAATCTGTTTCCATTCCGGAAAACGCGACTGACCTCAAGTTTTATGTGGTCTTCTATCGACCGGATGCTGATGACTCATCTGTCGACGACTACTTCTACGTCAAGATTAATGGAACTACTATTTATACAAAGGCGCTGATCCAGGCCAACGACACTTATCCCAATTGGGTGGAGGTGAGTGTTGACATCTCCGCTTATGCCGGTCAGACTGTAACCTTACGTTTTGAAGGTGTTAGTACCGGGACCGGTCCTGGTGGCGACGGCAATCTTACAGGTAATGCGCTGGTGGATTACATTCGATTGTGCATACCGGAAGGCGGGTCTCGTGGCTTATCAGCGATATTTCTCCTGCTGCTCGGTGACTAATACATTTTATTTCCTT
>CAZENC010000169.1:0-6724 GCA_964513115.1 uncultured Desulfobacteraceae bacterium
CCGCGGTAAAGACAACACAACCAGGTGCAACCACTTGAGGTATGCCCATTTCAGTGGCGGCTTCAAGTCTGCCGGGGGCAATATAGTTAAGGCCACACACCTCGGACGTTACTTCGATAAGGGAAAGGTCAAGAACGCCTTTAAAAACCCCCTGGCGGATAAGCTGTTCCATTGCCTGGCCCTGCCCAACGTGAAAAGCGGCTACTTCGTACCCCCTATCTTCGAAATAAGGGGTCAGTTCGGCAATATATTTCAGTGCTGAGGTACCCAGAGCGGAGATAGCCAGCATCTCTTTCTGAGAAGCCTCGTTCCTCTTTCTGTAGAGTTTTGCCGCCCCGGAAATAGCCCCGGCAGCATTTTCCAGGCTGCGTCTGGTTATGCTATTTATCCCCCATATATCCGATACCAGCGGCACTACCATAAGGTCGGGAGCAGATATTTCCGGCCTGGCATAGGCAAGCAATGGCGTAGTGCAGCATATAACTTTGGGTAAACCTGTCGGCAGGTTCCTCATCGCTATCATCAGGAGTGACATCCCCAGCGAGCCGCTGACACCCACCAATCCGTCCAGCTCTCCCGCAGCGAACATCTCCCCCAGTACTTTTATTGCCCCCTGAGTCATAGCGCCTACCGCCTTTGTTTCATCCCCCATACCCGCGACCTGTTCCAGGGTAAAGCCCGCCGCCCCGGCCACTTCCTGACTCGTAATATCAGCCCGGAAATAGGGCTTTCCCAGAATTCCGGTATCTATAACAGTGGTCTCTAACCCACTCTCTTTGACCAAATCATTGAGATAAGCTGCCTTTTCTCCCTTTGTGTCCAGGGTTGCCAAGATTGCTATCAACTTAAGCTCCTTTCGACTTTAGTGATTAAGCTACAATAGCGGGCCAAATAATCATGCCCGCCGCCACGGAATAGATAAGAAGTCGCTTTTTTGAAGCGGCAACTTTAATTATTTTTATCCTCTCCAGCGTCTGAAAAGATCATGCTCTATGCCAAAGTAATCAAAAATCTTTCCAATGGTTTGATTGATGATATCATCTATGGTCTTGGGTTGATGATAAAAAGATGGGACCGGCGGCAAGATGTGGGCACCCATATCGGCGGCCATGGTCATGAGCCTGAGATGCCCTTTGTGAAGTGGCGTTTCTCTTACAACAAGAACAAGTTTTCGCTTTTCTTTCAGCGTCACGTCTGCGGCCCTTACAAGAAGATTTTCCGTATATGAATTGGCGATCCCGGAAAGGGTCTTTATGGTGCAAGGAATAACAACCATGCCATCGGTTAAAAAAGATCCGCTTGCAAGAGATGCACCCACATCACTGTTGTCATAAGTATAAGTGGCCATGGCCGCAACTTCTTCTGCTTTATAGCCCGTCTCTATCTCGAGGTTCTTTTTTCCTGCCTCGGACATGATAAGGTGTGTCTCAAATGCCTCTTCTTTAAGCAGACTGAGCATTTTCATGCCGTAGATCACGCCACTTGCACCGGAAATCCCGATTACAATTCGTTTTGACATAGGCTTCCTTTTTAAGTTCTCAAAAAATTCGGTTAAAATATAGGGACACCCACTCCCTGCTTGAGGAGACTGTGTCGCATTGTCATTCCGAGGCAATAGCCGAGGAATCTTATATCCGCAACTGGTTATTATTAAAAGATTTCTCTCTTCGGTCGAAATGACATAAAGAGCCAAAACCAGTATTATGGAACAGTCTCGAGGGAGAGGGAAGTTTAAGACAATATAATTTTCTCCAAAATAAGGTCCACAAGAATTCCCATATTCCCGATTACTTTCAGGATCCCTTCTTTACCGACAGCGTCCCGGTGTATGTCCGTCGTGACAACAACTTACTTATTCAATACCGCAGCCGGGATGACTGAGGCTATATTAACAGTCCAGTCTTCCGCGCAAGTCTTTGTGCTAATGCTTTTCCCGTCCTGGTTCTGAACCAGACCTCAAGCCCCTCGCGCAGGTATGCCGAACCCTTTTTACGGTGATCCTCATTAAAATAGTTTTCCCCGAGCATGGCCTTAAACCTTTTAATGCTTTCCGGTCCATACCGGTCCATGCGGTCCGCCTCTATTATCAATTTTGCCGACGGATTATCCAGGGTAAAGATCTTATCAGTATCATCATGAATTTCAATGATGGAAACAATCATATGGGTCTTTTTTGGGTCCCAGCCCAGATCATCTAAGATCTTCCTTGCAAGCGCCGCTCCATTCCTCATGTGTAGAAAAACACTCACTGCCTCTTTTTTCTTTTTAGGCGAAGCTTTCCTGAAATCATCGTAGTTGACGCTGCCCCATCCGATATCGTGCAGATATAAGGCTGGAATTACGATTTCTTCATCTCCCTCTTCGTGCCTTAGCAGATACTTTCCGTATTCAACCGCCCTCAAGGTATGTTCCCAGTCGGCCTCTCTGCCTCTCATGAGTAACAGCCTTACTTTCTCCTTCAGTGTGTTCTCAACTATCGGGTCCATCAAAAAATTTCCAGGGCCGCCTTGACAATGGCCTTGGCGAATTCCGGATCCTCCAGGTTGGCATTAACCTCTATGATCTCTATTTCCGGCTTCAGTCTCTGCCCGAGTTCTTCTATGAATATTCGGTCTTCTTTGGGATCGTAGGTGGGATTTCCAGGAATATCTACAGATGACCATCCTTTCAGAGGTATTACAAACTTTACAAGACCCTTTGAGCGATTCACTTTTTCCGCAAAGACATCCGCTACCTGTATCAACTCATCAGGTGAAAGACGCAACCATGTGCGAAATCTATCCAGATTATATTTGCGTCGCTCATGGTATTCAGGTTTATACTTCGATTTAGAAGGTGTCATATGATTGACACTGCATGTGGAAATGACCTGGGGGATGCCCATCTCTCCGGCCGACTCCAGCCGGTGTGGTCCGGCATCTCTCATGAATCCAAAAAGATGTTCACCTACCCCGCCAGGCGTGAGATCAATCACGCCCTGGAAGAAACCCTGTGAAACCATTTCTTCCATGGCCCTGTCCCCAACGCCTGTCGCAGTAAGGCCAATAACCTGGTAGCCCTTTTTTTCAAGACCCAGCCTTACCTCAGTGGCACACTCTTCACACGGCCCAAGCATGGTCATGGCAATAGCTTTACCCTTACTGGGTCTGGGCGATGAGATTGCCCCCTGGACCATTCCCGCAAGCGCGCAGGCAGCCCTATCCAGCACATTCCTAAGGATATCCGTTAGCCCAAATATCTCAATGACCGAATGAAAAAGAACCATGTCCGACGTTCTTATATACCGAGTAGAAAGACCGGGGATTGAAGCAGTGCAAGAAACCATTAATTTGGGGACCCCAAAGGGGAGAGACTGCATGATCTCCGTAGCCATAAGGGACCCTGTGGAACCTCCTATTGCGATGGCGCCGTCTATTTTCCCATCCTCGAAAAGCTTCATCTCAATAAGTTTCGCCCCTTTCAGCATGATTGCGGTGATCTTCTCCCGATCGCTTAAACTATGAATTTCGTCCAAGCTGCTTTCGCCGGCGGTAGCTACCTGAGCTGGAGTAATATCCGCCTTTGAAGAACCGCTTCCCCTCATCGCAATATCCATAAGCACAGGTTTCAGGCCAAGCGCTTGAATCCTTTCACTCAAATAGGTTGTTTCTTCTTCCTTGGTGTCCAGGGTAGAAATAATGAGTATGCTTTTCTCCATAACCTGTTCCTTCTTGTCCTTGCAATTAGATTTTTGCATTCCCCAGTGGTTTGACGCTGACCTCTATAATCATTTGGTAAAAAACTGCGTGATGTCACGCTACGGCGACGTAACCGAAACCATCTTGCTGAGTTAGTTGAAAGTCATTTTTCCCAAATACTTCAAGGAGAGACACTATGAAAGGCCTTTAGTATAGCTTGAGCAAATTCCTCCGTATCAAGATCTGCATCCACCTCTGTCACTTCGATGGCGGGATCAAGTTGTTTTTTTATTTCATTCACAAAGGCGTGATCTAAATCAGGATCAAACATGTCAGTGGCTCTCGCATCGATTGATGACCATCCGCCCAGGGGGACCACAATTTTCACCTGCGCCCGGGCCTTGTTCAACTTCTGGGCCATAGCATCAGCCACCGAAACCATTTCGTCTTCGGATAATCTTACAAAAGTGCGCGATGCATCATAGTCATGCATTTTGCGTTTATAATAATCCGGCTTATACTTGGATTTTCTCGGGCTCATGAGGTTTACGCAAGCCAGGCTGACAATCTGGGGTATGCCCGCTTTGCCGGCAGCCTCAAGTCTCGTAGGACCTGCGGCTCTATCAGAACCGAGGAGTTGCTCCCCAACTCCTCCGGGCGCCAGATCGATCACTGCTTTGAAGGACCCCCCGGATTCAATGATTTCCTCCATAGCCCTATCGCCGATACCAACGGCATGGAAACAGAGAACCTGAAACCCTTCCTTTTCGAGCTGTTTCCTGACAGCCGTGCTGCAGATTTCGCACATATTGAACTGGGTTAATGCAACTCGGGGTCCAGCGTCTTTTGCCGGTGTGAATATGGAGACATCCGTTGCACCTTCAACCATTCCACAAATGCCCTTTGCAGCCCGTGAAAGGACATCTTTCAATACATCGCTAAGACCTGTGATTTCCACCACAGAGTGCATCAAATTAATATCGGCAGTGCCTATATATCTTGATGAAAAGGCTCTAACGGCGGCGGCACTTGAGACGGCAAGCTTGGGGACCCCAAAGGGAAGTGATCTCATAATACTGGTTCCCATAAGGGTTCCAGTGACTCCGCCTATGCCGACGATACCCGACAGTCTGCCCGAACTGTGCAGGTCTCTTACTCTCTGTATTTTTTCGTTTACAGTATTATTAATCGCCTCCTGACGCGTCAATGCGGGGGATTCTTTGAGTTGGTCCCTTATGCGGATATCCAGGATCTCTGTCTGATAGCCTAACGATTCTATCTCATTACGCAAGAACTCCGCCTCTTCCTTTTTTTCGTCTAACATCGCGATTATTGCGATCATCTTTTTCAATACGTTCTTCCTCCTGAAGTTCTATAGAATCGGTACTATGCGTTGATGTATTTAAGGAATTTCCCCACTCCTTTAGCCAAACTTCTCTCTATATCCTCGATATAATTAGCCGAAAAGCCCTCCGGCCACACCCATGCCCCGGTTTTTTTATCTATTTCAGGGAGTGCCATAGGATCACCAATATTTATATCCGAGCAGCCCCCGTCGAATACAAACTCCTTCAATGTAAGCACTTTACCTGATTCGTTCGGATACAGGCCGAGTATTTCATCTCTTAATACCCTGTCCATGGGTAAAATCAAGTCAGCATTGGTGATCATCCTTTTGGTCAAACCCCTGGAACGGTATGATGTAACATCTATGCCTTTCTCGGCCAGGTACTTTAATGCATAGATGTTGGGGCTCTTACCAAAATAGGGAGTCACTAATGTTACGCCCATTGCCCTAGCATGCTCAATATAGCTTTTAGGAAAAATACCTGCCGACCCTATCTTTACCTTGTTAAGGAGACCTGGTGAATGGTCTTCCAAGCTCTGAGAAAGACGTTTTTCAGCTATTAAACTCCTTTCCCTATTACCACAACATACGAACAGGATGTTCTTCTTTCTTTTAGTGCGATTCTCAATAGCCATATATCTGTTTCCGTCATCCTATTATTTGATCGTACCTTCCTCTTTAAGCTTTTCAGTTATCATTTTTACCATGACTTTGTTGTCGATCTTTCCGCTTTCCCCTACCAGGGGCAATGCTTCGAGGATCTCTAGCCTTTCCGGGAGCTTAAAGGGGGCAATCTTCTTTGTCTTCAGGAAGTCGACCATCTCCTCGAAAGTGAACTCCTCACCCTCCTTGAGTGTCACGAAAGCACAGGCCCTCTCACCCATTGTCGGATCGGGCATAGGGACCACTGCAACGTTTGTCACCTTCGTATGAGTGAGAAGATAGTCTTCGATTTCTCTCGGGTAAATATTCTGTCCCCCGCGGATGATGATATTCTTTTTTCTCCCCATAATCTTTAAATAGCCTTCGTCCGTGAGCGTTACGAGATCACCCGGCGTTGCAAAACCTTCTTCGTCAAAGGCCTCATTCATGGTCTTCTCAATGTCTTTATAGTAACCGATAGAATTGCCGGGCCCCTTGAACCAGAGGGTTCCCACTCCACCCGGTTCTACCTGTTTTCCAGAGTCGTCCAAAATTTTTACTTCAATTCCGGGATGTAATCTGCCAACGGTTGTGTATCGTTGTTCATCAGTTGCGGTTATCGGCACTCCCGAAATGGAGCCTGTATCCTGGGTGCCGTAAGTTCCAAGGATCGGGCAACCGAAGGTTGCTTCAGCCTTTTTAGCCAAAGGAGGGGGCAGATATCCTCCCGCTGTCTTTATAATGCGAAGTGATGACAAATCATATTTGTCCAAAGGTAATTCCAGCAATCTTGCTAATTGGGTGGGGACAAGGGCGATAACTGTGGCTTTTTCCTTTTCCATAAATGCAAGGGTCTCTTCACCCTTATACTGGTATTCCAGAGCAACTTTGGCTCCGGCTACCGGGGCAGTGACATAGGTAGGGGTTCCCCCTGCCGCCCCTGCAAGGGGAGCGATGGCAAGAACACAATCATCAGGGCCAAGATCCCAATTCCGAATGTGGGATTTTGCAGTCCATATGTCACGGGCAGCAATTCGATGTTCAATGAGTTTAGGAA